>JAGGVM010000157.1 GCA_021157985.1 Nitrososphaerota archaeon
ATGCCGTGGTTCTCGATCGCTGAAGCAACCTTGAGAAAGGTATCGCGCTCCGGGACGTCTTCGACATCGACTATTCCTATGATTTCTCCGCTGCATATGGTGAGGGAGTCGTCGAGCGCGCTGGGCTTAGTCGGGAAATAGTCTCGTCTGATCATAGGGATTATTTTTCCGGGGTGGATCTGGGAATACCAGGTTGAGATCCGCTCTCCATAAGGGTCCTCGGTCACGATTATCAACTCTTTTTTATCCTCCGGGTATTCGACGTGGTTTAGGCATATCTCGATGGTTCTGGAGAGGATCGGCTCGTTTCTCGCGGGCAGGATAAGGGAGAGCTTGGGAAAACGCTTAGGCTTTGTCCCCGGGTCTAGGGGGGCTTTCAATCCGGCGATCACTATTGCTAGGTTATAGATTCCCCAGATGAGGTATATCACAGTGATTCCGTAGGCTGTGACTAGGAAGACGGGTCTCGGGAAGAATATCAGCAGAAGCGCGGCGGCCACGATCGCCAAGATCGCCGAAGCTCTACGAATTCTCATGCTCTCAGCATCAGGATGCTGTCGAGGATCTCGTTTATCGATTCCTTAAGGTTATCGACCTTCATGACCCGGACCTTCTCGGGGTTGAATATCTTCTCCAGGTCTGTTTCTATCTCTCTTGGGAGGACGAGGAGGGTGATGGCCTCGGGGATGTCGAGCGCTCTGATGGCCACTCCTATCAAAGATCGATCGTCTATGATGGATGGAGTGAGTATCTCGACTATGACCGGCGGATCGAGTTCGACGTAGAGGGGCACCCGATGTTTTTCGCCGCTTATTCCTTTGACCGATGCGAACGGCTCAGATCGCACCCCGCGCTCCATGAGGAGCTCGCTTAGCCTGTTAACGGCGTCATGTATTTCCGCGAACTTCCTAACCTCTTCGGATACCCTGTACACCGGGTACTTCTTGATCTCAAGCGATTGAATGCTGCTTTTATGGCCGTTTGGGCACTCGACCTCGATCAACGGAACTTGGAAAACCGCGTTACAATCCCTGCAGACGAAACCGAACCCGGGTCTCCCATAATCTATTCCAACCTTCTTCAGGGTCTTTCCGCATTTCGGGCATCGATATACTCCGGGCTCCCCGGTCTCGAAGCTTTCAACCGGTCCGAGATAGCCGCAGTCGTAGTGGATCATGAGATCCCGTTTCTCGATATTGCTGGATCTGCAGTTCGGGCATAGGATTTTCAGATTCAGGCGAACCTCGCCGCAAACCGGGCACGCTGGAAAGGCGACCTCGCCCGCGACCTCGAGGAAACCTCTCTCCAGATAGTATCGGAGCTTCTCTTCGGGGACGTCTATTCCGAAGAAGTCGTAGGTGATGCCTGCGCCGTGCTTGAGCCTGGGCCTCAGCTCTACGGGCTCGCCTTTCAATAATGCCTCGTAAGCGGATGAGAAGAAGTGAGTATCCAGTGGGCTTTCTAATTTCTTGAGCTCCAAGCCGGATTCCGCAAAAATGTTCGGAAAAACGAATTTAAAGTTTATGACTGATAAAAAGAAGTTGGTGATTAGAGCTGTTTGTTTATAAGCCTTATCACGTCGACGAGCCTGTTGCTGTAGCCCCATTCGTTGTCGTACCAGCCTAGGACCTTGACTATGTCGTTACGGTCTCCGAGCGTCATCACGTTCAAGCCGTCAACTATGACTGAATGCGGGTTATCGATTATGTCGACGGATACTATCGGCTCCTCGGTGTACTCCATGATGCCCTTCAGCTTGCCTTCAGCCGCCTTCCGATAGGTCTCTCTAAGCTCCTCGGTCGTGACCTCTTTCTCTATTACGGCGACTAGGTCGGTGATCGATCCATCCGGGACCGGGACCCTGAGAGCGATTCCGTGGAGCTTGCCCTTAACCTCCGGGATGACGAGGTGTAGAGCCGAGGCCGCGCCGGTCGTCGTCGGTATTATGGACATCGCTCCAGCCCTCGCCCTTCTCCAGTCCTTGTGGACCAGGTCGAGTATTCTCTGATCGTTCGTGTAAGCGTGGACCGTGGTCATGAAGCCGTATTTGAGGCCGAAGTTATCGACTAGGACCTTCACCATGGGAGCGAGGCAGTTAGTGGTGCAGGAGGCGGCGGAGATCACGTCGTGCTTCTTGACGTCGAGCATCTCGTCGTTCACGCCTGGAACGATCGTCACGTCCGCATCCCTTGAGGGAGCTGAGATCAAGACCTTCTTAACGCCGTCTCTCAGGTGCTTCGCCGCGTCGGCCCTCGCCCTGAACCTTCCCGTAGACTCGACCACGAGGTCCACATTTGCCTCGTGCCAGGGTATCTTTGAGGGATCCGGCTCCTGGAAGCCTCTCAGCTCATGCCCGTCGATCGAGATCCCCTTCTCGGTTACCTCGATCTTCCGGTCCCATTTCCTGTGAACCGAGTCGTATTTTAGAAGGAATGCCGTCGTCTTGTTGTCGGCTAGATCGTTGAAGGCGACTATCTCGAAGGTTTTTCCATATTCAGGATGCTGGAAGGCCGCTCTCGTGAACAGCCTCCCGATCCTACCCATCCCGTTTACGCCTACGCGCAGCATATCAGTCTCTATATTGCCTGCGCCCGCTTTTAACTATACCCTTTAAGATTTTCCTTTGAATGTTAGGCGATGTGGGAGGAGATTTACATAAAGATTATATGTATTCAGAGAGCGGTTATTCGATGATGGAGAAGCATAGGACTAGCATAGAGTTTCCCGCGGACCTCTGGGAGGAGCTCAAGCGGAGAGTTCCACCGAGGAAGCGCACAGCCTTCATAATAGACGCCATCAAGGAGAAGTTGATCCGCAGCTCGATGAAGTGCCTCATCCTATGCGGCGGCCCCGGCGTTGGGATGGGGCCTCTTACGAAGAGCATTCCGAAGCCCATGATGCCCGTGGGCTATAAGCCGATCCTCGAGCACCTGATCCTGAAGCTCAAGAGGCAGGGAATCTACAACTTCATCCTCGCGATAGGCCACCTCGGAGAGCATATAATAAGGTATTTCGGAGACGGAAGCTCGCTCGGAGTCCGCATAGACTACTCGATCGAGAGAACGCCGCTTGGGACCGCTGGCGCGATAAGGAACGCGGAAAGAAAGCTCGACAGCACGTTCCTCGTGATCTACGGAGACATATTATTCAACGACGACCTGAACATAGATAAGGTAATAGAGTTTCACCGGGGGCGAGACGCGGTCGCCACGATGGTCCTCGCTAAGGTCGAGGACGCAAGCAGGTTCGGCCTCGTATCAATAGACAACGAGGGGAGAGTTATCGCCTTCCGGGAGAAGCCGAGGCAAGCGGTTCCAGGCCTGGTTAACGCCGGGATCTACGTCTTCGATTCACGGGTCCTCGACTACATACCGAGCAGCACGCCCTCCTGCCTCGAGGAAGACGTCTTCCCGATCTTAGCCGAGCATGGAAAGCTTTACGCCTATGTTTATAAGGGGTATTGGGTCGACATAGGGGCGCCGGAGGACTACGAGCAGGCCTGCAGGGACTTCTTCGACGGCGTCCTGAGCTGATTTACTCAAAAAAGAGTAATTACTCAAGTTTTATTAGTTATAAGCGGCGACCCCTAAGCGAATATGCGGGCAAGCCTACGGACCTCCACGTCGGCGTGCATAGGCGCCTTAGCGGCCTTAATGACCGCCTTACCCCTGTACTTCTACTTCCCCTTAGTGCCTTATCTCAGGTTCGAGCTCGCCGAGATCCCAGTAATGCTGGGGTTCTTTCTCTTAGGACCTGAGAGCGCGGTCCTCTCCTCCCTTATCTACTGGGGGGTTTTGCTCCTCGTGGGAGAGTATTCTCCGATAGGTCCGACGATGAAGCTCGTCGCCGTGGTCAGCATGGTTCTCGGGCTTTGGCTCGGGTTCAAGCTCGACCGCGGGCTTAGGACAAGGCTCCTTGTGGGCTCGTGTCTCGGATGCCTTTTCCGCGTTCTCTCCATGACCGCCTTCAACTACGTGATCATAGCGGTTATGTTCCCAGGGTTCCTCGAGACAGCGGCCGCGGCAGTCTCCACGGCTTTGGGAATACGTTTCTCGAGCGATCTCGCCGCGCTGATCGTCGTGATAATTCTCACCGCTTTCTTCAACGTCCTTCACACCCTGCTAAGCATAGCGCCGGCATATCTCCTAGTTAAAGCCGTTGTCAGAGCTGGGGGAGAAGAGAGCGTAATAAGGAATTCTTGGTATGCGGAGCTTGTTAGGGCTGCTTCGAGGCAAGCTCCTCGGCGATCCTGAGAGCCTCGTCTCTGAGCTCTTTTCTTATCCTGTTTTCTTCGACGGCCTTGTCAAGAAGATCTGCGTCAATTATCTCGGCTTTCGAGTTCGGCTTGACCGCTACATCGATTTCTAGGTCGAAGTAGTGGATGTGATCGGGGTAGACGGAGACGGGTGTGGAGATGTTGTAGTAGTGTCCCTTGAGCTCGCCGGATATGCTGTAGTAGCTCGTCTTGGTCCACGGCCTGAAGCGCTCCACCTCCACCACGGCGTAGTCTCCGGG
>JAGGVM010000058.1 GCA_021157985.1 Nitrososphaerota archaeon
ATATTGGAGAAGTTAGCCACGATCTTTCCCTTCTTCAAGAAATACGTTCCCCGCTTCGAAAAGGCTTTATCGCTTCTCATGGACGGCGACCTCGGATACATGGCCGATTCAGACAAGCAGTCCTACCACACGATATGGTTCGAGCTTCATGAAACCCTGCTCAAAATGTCGGGAATGAAAAGAGTCGAGTGACTTTAGGAGATGATTCAAAATGTCGTCGAAACCCCTTGCTCTCCTTTTCGAAGAAGCTGAAGGATTCTCGCGGATGGAGCTCGGCGGAAAAGGGTTCGGATTAGCTGAGATGACGAGGCTAGGCTTGCCCGTCCCTCCAGGCCTAATTATACCGACTTACGTCTGCAAATCTTATCACGTTGACGGAAAGCTCCCAGAAAACCTAATGGAGACGGTAATCAAAAAACTGGAAAAAGTCGGAGAAAAACTCGGACGAAGGTTCGGGTCACCCGAACATCCTCTACTCGTATCAGTTAGATCGGGGGCCCCGGTTTCGATGCCCGGTATGATGGACACCGTGCTTAACTTGGGGATTAACGATAACCTAGCCGAAGCTCTGGCCAGGGAGTCGGGTAATCCCCGCTTCGCATACGAGACCTATCTCAGGTTCGTTAAGAGCTTTAGCGAAGTTGTTCTAAAGGTCCCGGACGAGGCATTGGACGAGCTTCAGGAACAGTTGGTTAAGAGCTTTGGTTCATCCGATCTCTCATCTCTATCGGCGGAAGAATTGAAAAAAGTCGTTAAAGGATTGCTAGAGGGAATACGGAATAGATTTGGGAAGGAGGTTCCGATGAGACCTGAGAAGCAGCTCGAGCTGGCGATCGAAGCGGTCTTTAAGTCTTGGAACAATCCTAGAGCGAGGACCTATAGGAAGATCTACAAGATCCCGGAAGACTTGTGCACGGCTGTAGTCGTTCAGTCCATGGTGTTCGGGAATCTTGGACCGAACTCGGGGACCGGTGTCTGCTTCACTCGGAATCCCTCGACGGGAGAAAAGAAGCTTTACGGAGAATACCTGATGAATGCTCAGGGAGAGGATATCGTGGCGGGAGAGCGGACTCCGAAACCCATCGACGAGCTTGAAAAAGAGTTTCCGGAGCTATACTCGCAGCTGGTTGAGATCGCCTCCAAGCTCGAGAGTCATTTCAAGGACATGCAGGACATAGAGTTCACGATCCAGGAAGGAAAGCTCTACATCCTTCAAACCCGGTCCGGTAAGCGCTCGCTTAAGGCGGCGGTCAAGATAGCCGTTGACATGGTGAAAGAAGGATTGATAACCGAGCGAGAAGCGGTCGAGAGAGTTGAAGTAAAGAAGCTCAGCCAGCTTCTCAAGCCAAGGGTCGACCCGAAAGCCAACGTGAAGCCGATAGCCAAAGGTCTCAACGCATCGCCCGGAGCCGCGACGGGGAAAGTAGTCTTCACGATCAAGGACGCAGTAACTTATTCCGCTAAGGGTGAATCCGTTATACTTGTAAGACCTGAGACGAAGCCTGAAGACGTGAGAGGCGTGGCCGCCGCGGCGGGAGTTCTAACGAGCAGGGGAGGAATGACGAGCCACGCGGCTGTCGTTGCGCGAGGATTGGGAAAGCCCGCGGTCGTGGGCGCTGAGGAGATCGAAATCGATCTGGAGAAAGAGCTGTTCAGAGTAGGATCTATAACCGTTAAGAAGCTCGACGTCATAACAATCGACGGATCGACCGGCAACATATACCTTGGAGCCGTACCCCTGATAAAACCGGAGATCTCTCCCGAGTTAGAAGAGTTCCTCAGCTGGGCGAAGAAGTACGGCAAGGAAGTTCCAGGATTCTCAGCCTAACCGAATCCTTTTCGAAAGGTGCCCTAATTGATTAAGCTAATCGCTGAAGAAGAGCTGCCGAATCTCTCCCTTTTCATATGTTTAGGGAGGTTCGAGGATAGGTGGGCCGCCCTACTTGAATCAGCTGTTTTTCTCGTCGAGAAAGGAGTTGTCTCGCGCGATTACCCCGAGGCGGTGATCGAGCGGGAGAAGCGGTATCCAACGGGTTTCAGAATCGGAGAGGGTTTAGCTGTGGCCCTCCCCCATGCGCACGTGAAATATACCGTGAAGCCCGCATTGCTTGCAGTGTTTTTGGAAAATCCGCTGATCTTTAATTGCATGGGTTCGCCGAGCGAGCTCGTTGAGGTATATGCCCTCATATTCGTCGCGGTTAAGGATTTAGATAGATCGGCGAGGATGCTCAGGAGGCTAGGAGACCTATTGGCGGAGGAATCTTTCTCGGATATCGTGAAAAACAAAAAAATAGGCCAAGCTTTAGAGTTATTCAGGTCGCTTCATTCGGATTAAGATCCTCCGATCATAGTCTTGTCTACGATTTTTTCTTTAAGACCTCTACCAGCTGGTTAAGGAGGGGCTCCATCCCGACTCCGGAGATCAGGGATATTCCGTTGAAAACGGGTACTTCCTTAGGTATTTCGAGGTCGGATGCCTGCCCTATGAGGGTGACGATGGCATCCGGCTTCCAGCTATCGATCAAAACTTTTAGGTCGGCTACCATGCAGGTCTTGGCCTCGACTTGGAATCCCCTCTTCCCGAGCTCTTCTCGCACCCTATCGGCCGCGATCTTAGAAGTCCATCCACCCGTCCCGACGCCGGTTACCACGAGTATCCGATAAGTTTTCACGTTAAAAGAATTGGGCGTAGGTTAATTAATTTTTTCTAGGCGGCGGGGTTCGAGAAGGAGAGGATTAATATGCGGGTTTTCAGAGTCTGCGTGAGGTGTTATGTGGATGAAGGTTGAGGGTAAAGCCGTGATCTACGGAGACAACATAGACACGGACATAATAATCCCGGGAAGATACTTGGTTCTCCAGGATCCCGAGAAGCTGGCCGAGCACGCGATGGAGGGGGTTGATCCGAGTTTTCCCGAGAAGGCGAGGGAAGGAGTGATCTTGGTCGCGGGGAAGAACTTCGGATGCGGATCGAGCAGGGAGGAGGCGCCGGTCGCCCTGAAATACGCGAACGTGAAATGCGTGATCGCGAAGTTCTTCGCCAGGATCTTTTATCGAAACGCGATAAACATAGGTCTCCCAATACTGGAAGC
>JAGGVM010000028.1 GCA_021157985.1 Nitrososphaerota archaeon
CCGTCAGCATGCTGTTGTTCTTGGTAAAAAAGTTATTAGCTAGGAGGTTTTTTGACAGGGTCGCTGTCATGTCGTCGGCAACGGAAATTCACCGACTTCTACGTCTGGAGGACATGACGATAGAGGGTTTTAAAAAAGCCTTTAAAAAGATCGTGGAGCTCAAGGAGCGAGCAGGCCTAACGGCGATCCTAGACAATCCCCCGGATCTCCTCGAGCGCGCCAAGCTGTACGCGACGAAGTACAGGAACGGGGCGCTGGGCTGGGCGTCGAACATCTGGCATAGATCCGAGACGGGTACGGTCGTCGTTGAGCGGGATGAGGATCTCAGGCGGGAGCACAAGCTCTTGATGCTCAGGGTCTTGGAGCACATCCTTGCCCAAGGCCCGCTTATAAAGGTCGATGGTATTCTCGGGAAGCCGGGGACGAAGGCGGAGATGCGCTGCAGGCTTTACTGTGACCCGCAGTTCCCTGACATTGCGTATAGGTGGTCTCAGCTCGTTTTCCCCGGAGACCCCTCGAAAGAGCCTGATGTCGAGCTCTTCTGCATACCCCACTACCTCGGGAACCCCGTCAACCCCGAGACCGGCGACATGCTAAAAGTCCTCAAGTTCCCCCATCATAACTACACGATCATAACCGTTTCATCGTATCAAGGAGAAGTGAAGAAAGGTTTTCTCAGCCACTGGATCTATCACGTCTACAAGCGCGGCGGCATAGGAGAGCACGCTGCGCTCCGAGAGTTCACGGTCAAGAAGAAGGACGGCGGCCAGAAGCGGGTTGTCATGTGCATCTGGGGCCTAACCGGCTCCGGGAAATCGACCCACGGGCTTTACATCTGGGATAAGGAGAACGTCGACGTCTACATCAAGAAGTTCGGGATCAACCCCCTCGACTACGTCACGGACCAGCATTTAAAGAACGATGACATAGTGGCGATCTTCGAGGACAGGGTCATAGGATCCGAGCGGGGCTCCTGGACGAAGACCGAGGGGGTGACGAAGAAGCAGGTCGCGCTTTGGAGGGCTGCGATGTCTCCGAGGGCTCTCCACGAGAACACGGAATTCGACGAGAACGGTAACCCATCGCTCGCCGGAAAGCTCTTCCAATATCATGGAATGCTCAACCGGAACGCGCGGTCAGTCTTCTATCTAGAGGACACCGGATACTTCAACGGAGACGTGGAGTCGAGCGGCCCCCTAAACACGGCGATCTTTCTCTCACCCGGATACCTAACCGACTACGCGTGGGTAAAGATAACTGATCCCGCCTTCGCGGCGAAGGTTTTAGCCGACGGAAGGACCGTGGGCCATCCAGCGCAGTCGAAGGATGCGGTCGGAATAATCTTCTCAACCCGGTATTGCAAGCCGTTCACGATGGGCGTTCCCTCCACCTACCACGTCCTGAGGTTCTACTCGATGCTTAAGAAGAGGATCGAGAAAGGAGACCCCATAGAAGTATACCAATTCAACACAACCGGGAGAATAATCTCCGAGTACACTTGGACGAAGACGAGGCTCGGCGACGAGGAAATAGAGGTTCCGAAACCCGTGTTCAAGACCAGGCCCGATGGATCGAAGGAGCCCGTCGGAGGAGCTTCGCCGTCTATCGAGGAAACCGCGCTCTTCATCTTACAGGCGGCGAGGGGGGCGGTCGAATACGAGCCCCACCCGATTTGGGGCGAGAAGGTCTTGGTCCCCGTCGAGGTCGAGGGGATACCCGAGGAACGGTTAAGAGAGCTTATGCCGACGACTTATCTCTCGATGAACGAGTTCAAGCGCTTATTGAAGTCGCTAATAACGTTGAGCAAATATCATCTCGATAAACAGTGTCCGGGTCTTCCCCCGGAGATCTACAACGCGATGGACTTTTAACAGGCTCTAAGCCTTTTCCCCGGATTTCCCGGAATCCTTCTCCTTCTTGATCTCCTCCAATCTCTGCATTATCCTCTCCGCGATCTTCTTCAAGGTCTTCGTTAGCTCTGAGTCCGGGCTATCGACGGGAAGCGGGATGCCGCTGTCACCTCTCTCCCTTATCTCGGGTGCGAGCGGGACGTCTCCGAGGTAGGGCACGCCGAGTCTTTTACAGGCCTTCTCGACTCCCCCGTGGCCGAATATGTCTATCCTGTGTCCGCAGTTCGGGCATATTAGATAGCTCATGTTCTCGACGATTCCCACTATCTCCACTCCGAGCTTTCTGAACATGTTAAGCGCCTTTATCGCGATCTTAAGGGCGGCGTCCTGAGGCGTGGTTATTATCACGACCCCGGTTAAAGGTATGGTCTGAGCGAGGGTCAGCGATGCGTCGCCGGTTCCAGGTGGAAGATCGACGACGAGGTAATCGAGCTCGCCCCAATCCACCTCGTTGAGAAACTGCCTGATAGCTCCGGAGACGAGAGGCCCCCTCCATATAACCGGCTGCTCATCGGGGAGGAACAACCCCAGGGACATGACTTTTATCCCGAGGTGGCTCAGTCCAGGCGCGATGAGGTTTTCTCCCATGGGCTCCGGGTATTTGAGGACTCCGAGCATTCGGGGGATGGTTGGACCGTAAATATCCGCGTCTAAAAGCCCGACTTTGAACTTCATCGAGGCTAAGGCTGCCGCTAGGTTAACCGCGAAAGTGGATTTCCCTACTCCGCCCTTCCCGCTCGCTATCGCGACTATGTTCTTCACCTTCTTCAACATGGGTGATGGAGCGAATAGCTTGGCTGCCCGGGCGGTAACGTTCACGTTAACTTCCTCCACCCCCGGAATTGAGGCAACCGTTTTCTCGACGTTTTCTTTAAGCTGCTCCTTCATGGGGTGGGTTGGGGTGAGCACGTCGAGCGTCAAGGAGACTTTCCCGCCATCTATCTTCACGTCCCTTATCATTCCCATGCTCACGACGTCTCTCTTGAACTGCGGGTCGATCACCTTTCTCAAAGCATCTAAAACGTCTTTCTCCTCGACCATAAGCCCTTTACCGGTGATCCTCAAACCATCAACAATAAAAATATTCGTTAACGAGTTAACGTGGAGGAAAGAGCGTCTCTAGGGTTTTTCAAGGCTGAGAACGGTCACGTAGGCGAAGTGGCCGGTCCCCCCGATGTTGTGTATCAAGGCCTGCCCTCTCCGGATCGGAGCCTGCCTGCCCTTCTCGACTTCCTGCCTCAACTGCTTAACGGCTTCGTGCACCATCCCAAGCCCCGACGCGCCTATCGGATGACCCTTCGCCTTCAATCCCCCATCCAAGTTAACGGGTATAACTCCTCCTATGTAGGTCTGCTCCTCCCGAGCCAGCTTATAGCCCTCGCCGCGTTTAGCGAACCCAAGGTCCTCGTAGGCCAGTATCTCGGCTATCGTGAAGCAGTCGTGCACCAAGGCGAAGTCGAATTCTTTCACCGGATTCTCCACCCCGGCTTTAGCGTATGCCTGTTTAGCCGCCTCGACCGCGCTCTCCAAGGAGAGGAGGCTTTTACGCATGGTCAGGTTCGCGGTTCCGCTCGCGGCTCCCTGAGCCTTAATCCAGATCGGAGTATCCGTAAACTTCGACGCTATTTTCTCGGAGGCCACGATCGCGGCGGCGGCTCCATCGGTTATCGGGGAGCAGTCGTAAAGCTTCAGGGGCCAGGCGACGTATCTCGAATTCAATACGTCGTCGACCGTGATCTTTTTCTGGAACTGCGCCTTCGGGTTCATCGATCCATAGTAGTGGTTCTTGACCGCTATCTTCGCGAGATCCTCCTCGGTCGCTCCATACTCCTGCATATAAGCGGTGGCGAAGAGAGCATAGTATGCGGGGAAAGTCAGACCGAAGTTCTCGAACTCCCAGAAGAAGTTTCCACCTCTCCCGAGAAGCTCGACTACCTGAGGCGTTGTGAGCTCGTTCATCCGCTCGACTCCGATGGCTAAGGCCAGATCCGTGTAACCCGAAGTAACCGCCATCACGGCCGCGTGGAGCGCGGCGCTTCCGGAAGCACATGCGGCTTCAATCCTCATCCCTCCCTTCGGGATCAGGCCAGCGTACTCAGCGGCTATCGGATACGGGAAGAACTCAGCGCTCCACCCCCCGACGTTGGCTAACGCGACGTATCCTATATCACGTCTGTCAACTCCCGCGTCTTCGAGGGCGAGCTCGACGGCCTCAGCGGCCAATTCCGGAAGCTGCTTCTCGAGCTCTCTTCCGAACTTCGTCATTCCAACTCCAATTACGGCCGCGTCCATCGAAGCGAGATGATCTGCACGCGATTTAACCCTTTTCTCAGCCGGTAGCGCATGATTTTTTAATGAACTCCAAGTTAGTCGCTTAGAGCGGTGAATGAACGTTCGGGGAGTGATCTTCGACCTCGATGGAACAATAATACGTTTCAGCCCTAAGATCGCTGAAGCCAAGAAGCTTTTCCTCCAAAAGCTAAAGGAGCTCGGAATCGATTCGCCGCTGATAACCCGGGAGAGACCGATCGAGATAATCTTGAGATACCTCGAGAGAACGGGAAAAGCGGAGAGAAAACAATTAATGAAGATCGCTAATGATTGCTTCTTACCGTATGAAAAAAGCGCGGTTGAGGAGGCTGAGCTCAGACCGGGAGCCGGCCGCGTCCTCCGAAAGCTCAAAGAGCTCGACTACAGAGTAGGCTTAGTATCGAATAACAGCAAGGTCG
>JAGGVM010000039.1 GCA_021157985.1 Nitrososphaerota archaeon
GAGTGAGGCTGCCTCTGCTTGAGGGGCCGTGGTCTAGCATGGCTATGATTCGCGGCTTGGGCCCGCGAGGTCCTGGGTTCGAATCCCAGCGGCCCCATCTTTTACGAGTTTCCTGATTAGGAATTGGTTTTCCCTATATTCTATTTTCTGGATTTTTCCGGACCTCAGTAGATCGCTGATTGTTTTCTCCGGGTTCAGTCCCGACTTCTTTAGGGTGTGGTATGCGTAGTCGATTCTCATTGGATGGACCGCCAGGATAGCCAGGAGCGATTCGACCGGATCCTTGATCAGGTTGAAGTCTGGTCCCTCGTATCCCGTGAGAAGCTCGACTCGATGCCCGAGCGTTTCTTCGAATATCTCGTGCGCCTGCACCAATTGCTCTTCGCCCGCGGGTTCGACCCATTTCTCAGCGGGAGGTCTAGTTGGAACGGCGATGAAGACTTTGTCGAGGTTTATTTTCGAGAGGAAGTCGGCGATCCCCCGGATTTCTTCGATGCCGGTGTTCACATCCTTGACGAGCATCACTTCCACGAGTATTTTTCCCGGGAACTGCTTTGAAAACGTCCTTATCCCCGATTTTATATCCTCGAGCTTGAGCGATGGATGCGGCCTATTAATCCTCCTCCAAGTCCTCTCCGAATCCGCGTCGAACTTGAACGAGACGAGGTCGAAGTTCATGAGATCCTTTCTAACGGACTCCATGAATATTAAAGAAGAGTTCGTCAGGATCGCGGTCGGATACCCGGTCTCTGACTTAATCATCGAAGCTTCTTGGCCGAGGTTCTCGTCGAGAGTCGGCTCGCCGTCTGGTACGAATGTTATGTAATCTATTTTACTGCTGCTCGCCTCCACGGCCTTCAACACGTTCTCCACCACCTTCTCCGGATCGTAGAAGCGCCTCCGCTCAACCGTCAGATTAATCGTCCTCCCGATCTGACAATAAACGCAGGAATAAGTACAGTACTTCGCGGGAATGTTGTTCACGCCGAGAGACCTTCCAAGCCTCCTCGATGGAACAGGGCCGAAAGCTAGATCGCTCAATCCGCGAGCCTCCGCAAGCTAGATCTAATAAATGTTTCCAGAGAAATAAACAGATATTATGCGGGTTAGCGAATCTCTTCGATAGACATGCCGCTTGATACGCCGAGGGGAATGGACGACCTCCTACCGGAAGAGGTCGCATTGAAGAGGAAGATAGAGGAAGTAATCAGAGAGGTCTTCGAGCTCTACGGATACCTAGAGATAGAAACACCCACCGTCGAATACTACGAGCTCTTCGCCGCGAAGTCCGGTGAAGAAATCAGGGAAAGAATGTTTGATTTCAGAGACAAAGCCGGGAGAAGACTTGTTCTGAGACCCGAGGTAACAGCATCCATAGCGAGAGTCGTATCGACGAAGCTGAAGGCCTGGCCGCAGCCCATCAGGCTCGGATACATAGCCGACTGCTACCGATACGATGAACCACAATGGGGCAGGCGGAGGAGATTTTGGCAGGGAGGATTCGAGCTCTTCGGGAGCAGAAGCCCTCTCGCGGACGCCGAGATCCTGCAGGTAAGTTACGATGTCTTTTCGAGACTTGGCTTGGAGAAACAGTTCTTCAAAATCGGGCATATCGGCATACTTCGAAACATCTTAGAGGAGGCCGGTGTGGGAGAAGAAGATCAAAACAGAATTCTTTCTCTTTTGGATAGGAAGTTGATTGACGAGGCCTCTGAGTTCATGTCCGATATAGGATTGAACAGCGACGCCGTAGCAGCCTTAATGAAGCTCATCCGGTTAGAGGGAAGAGATAAGGAGAGAATATTCAGGGAGGCGAGAGATATTCTATCTCCTTGGAGCAAGGCCGGGGAAAAGCTGGAGAACCTGATCGAAATAGTTGAGACCGCGGTAGAGGCGGGAGTAAACGCGCCGATGATCATTTCTCCGGGGCTTGCGAGGGGACTCGAATACTATGATGGATTCATCTTCGAGCAGGGAGTTGAGGGAGTCCAAGTCTCGCTTAACGGGGGAGGAAGATACGATAGGCTTGTGGAACTTTTCGGCGGGAAACCGACTCCCGGAGTGGGATGCGCGATAGGGATAACGAGGATCATGCATTATATGCTTGACAAGCTCTCGGTCAAGCCGAGGCCACGTGAACCGGAAACATTGCTCGTAGGTGTACCCCGGGTTTCGAATAGATATATCGCGAAAGTTGCGGGCAGGTTAAGGAAGCTGGGAATACCCGTTGAAGTTGAGGTAACCGGGAAAAGGGTTCCCTCCGCAATAGAGTACGCGTTGAAGAAGGGAATGAAATTCGTGATCATAGTAGGTGAAAAAGAGGAGGAAAAGGGTGAGATCTCCGTTAAAAACTTGGAGCGGAGAACCCAAATAGAAGTCTTGCTAAGTGATGAGAAAAGGATCTTGGAGGCCTTTGAGAGGATTTGAATTTCTTCGATCCTGTATTGCAGTTGGAGGTGATCGTCGCCCTTGCCTTACTTGCCTTGCTCTCCCTTAAGTTCAGGGTTTTGGATTGGAAGGGAGTCCTAACGGCGATTCCCGTGGGATATGTAATCCTCGTTTTTGGGGATCTACGATATTTCGTGATCCTCTTGGTCTTCTACGCGGTCTCGGGTTTGGCGACCAAGGTCAGGGTGAGGAAAGTTGGTAAGGGTTTCTCGGAGAAGGATTGGGTAAGGAGCTGGAGAAACGTCCTCGCGAACGGCTTGATCCCAACGCTGGTTATAATATTCGCCGCCCTTTCCAATCGGAGTGGATCTAACATGATGACCGCCGGGTATTTAGGAGGAATCGGAACGGCCTTCGCGGATACCCTCGCAACCGAGATAGGGCTTCTCTACCCAAGAGATCCTAGATTGATCACGAGTTTTAAGAGAGTTGAGCGAGGGAGACCGGGGGCAGTTTCACCGTATGGATATGCGGGAGGGTTACTCGCGGTGATCGTTTTATGCGGTTCGGCGTATCTTCTCGGGTTCGGCGACGTTAGAGTACTTTTAGCAGCATCTTTCTCTGCGATGCTCGGAATGACTTTTGACAGCTTTCTCGGCGCGACGATTCAGGCCAAGTATAGGTGCGTTGTCTGCGGTAAGATAACGGAGAGCAGGATCCACTGTGGAGAAAAGGCCGAGAAGGTTTCGGGACTTGAGACCGTGAACACACACGTAGTCAATTTGATAGCCATACTCGCGGGCTCGCTGATTTCGATCGCTCTAATGATCTGAATTTTTACGTTTATAAGATCGGAAATTCTCAAAACGATTAGATATGATGATCGGGGCGCCGTGTAAGAACCGCAGGGGGCTGAGCTCGGAAATCGAAGAGCACTTCGGGCGGGCCAGGTTCTTCGCGTTAGTAGAGGTGGAAGGGAACAGAATAAAGAGCATAGACTTCCTGGAAGCGCCTGAGGAGCATTCTCCCGGAGAGCTTCCGGAGATGTTGAGAGAGAAAGGGGTTGAAGTTGTATTGGCCTATGGAATGGGGCCTAGAGCTGTTCAATTCTTCGAATCGTATGGAATAAGGGTGGTGACGGGGGCGAGGGGGGAAGTTGGGAAAGCTGTCGAGAAATTCGTGAAGGGAGAGCTTGAGATAGATGAGGAGTGGATGCTGAAAGGAGACTTCAGGAGGTATAAGCA
>JAGGVM010000145.1 GCA_021157985.1 Nitrososphaerota archaeon
AGGAAGTTCGCGGAAATACATGACGCCGTTAACAGGCTAAGCGAGCTCCTCATGGAGCGCGGGGTGCGATCTGAGCCGTTCGCATCGGTCAAAGGAATAAGCGGCGAGAAACATCGGGTACCCCTCTACGTCGAGCTCGATCCACCGGTCATAGTCGAGATACTCACTCCATCGATCATAGACGATCGATCTTTGATAAGCGTGGCCATCAGAGCGCTCGACATCCCCAAAGCCATCACCCTCCTCGTCCTCCCAAGAGAGATAGAAACAGACCTAGAGAAGATATTCAACCCCGAGAAGGTCCGAGTCATGAAGGTCGATAACCTTAAGGAATCGATAAACGAGATCCTCGACAGCATCCTGATGCTGAGAGCATGAAAATTCGTAGAGCTTCGGCGATCCTGGCGATCGTGGCCGCCGCGCTTCTGCTGATATTCTTCCCGAGACCCGTTTTCCTAGTCATAGCCTATGGAATCACCGTGATATACCTCATCTGGGGAATCTATAACCTAGCAATAGTGATCGCCGGATTGAAAGCCCCCCTAGATCCGGGGACAAGGCCTAAGCGTTTTCCCAAGCTCTCCCTTATCCTGCCC
Source organism: Nitrososphaerota archaeon (assembly GCA_021157985.1). Classification (GTDB taxonomy): domain Archaea; phylum Thermoproteota; class Nitrososphaeria_A; order Caldarchaeales; family Wolframiiraptoraceae; genus Wolframiiraptor. The sequence continues at coordinate 597 of JAGGVM010000145.1, forward strand.
GCGAGGAACGAGCCGATTCTCTCCAGAACGATCGAGATATGCCTGAATCACGTCGAATACCCGGAGGATAAAAAGGAGTTGATAATCGTGACCGAGGACCCGTATGGGGAGCGGATCTCAACCTGGTATTCTCAGATCCACCCCGGAAAAATAATCCCTATGATCAGACGAGACTATTTCCCGACTAAGCCCAGCGCGCTCGACGACTCCCTCACCGTATGCAGCGGAGAAATCATAGGAATAGTCGATGTCGAGGACGTCCCGGAGCGCGATACCTTTCTCAAGGTTGCTTCAGCGATCGAGAACCACGGCATAGACTCCGTTCAAGCGATCCTCAGAATAAGCAACGAAAACGATAACTGGATAACAAAGGTCTTCGCGATGGAATACGCCGGATGGTTCAGGATAGGGCTGAACGGGAGGTCGAAGCTCGGCTTATTCACCCCTCTCGGCGGAACCGGGAACTACATCAAGCGAGACCTACTAAGCGAGGTGGGTAGATGGGATCCGCTCAACCTGGCCGAGGACGCGGAGATAGCGATCAGGCTCTACCTATCAGGAAAGCGAACCGTTTTGATAAATGCGCGGCACTGGGAGGAGGCTCCGACGAACTTCAAGGCATGGCTTAGACAGCGAACTCGATGGTTCAGGGGGTGGCTGCAAAGCCTTAGCAAATACTTGTTAATCTTGTTTAGGCCCTCGGTTCTGAGAAGGCTGGGCTTCATCAAGTCAGCTTCAATTCTGGCGATGCTAGTCTCGCCGATAATGGTGGTCTTGAACTGGGTGGCATACGGCATGACGGCTTACTGGCTTCTCGAATACTTCTCCATACTCCCCTTCAGCTTCACCGCTGATCTCTTTCCCTGGTGGTCGCTTCTCCCCCTCGGCTTCAACGTCCTCTACTATTACGCCTTGGTTCAGGGAGCTCTCCTAGAAGGCATCGCATCTCCGAAAGACTTGGTGAAATACGTTCCCCACGCGATCTTCTACATGAACGGGATGATGCCCATCGCCGCAATGAGGGCTTTCTATCAAGAGGTCTTCGAAGAAGTGTACTGGGAGAAGACCGCCCATCCTGGAAGAGGAGTGAAGTGGGTGACTTTCTGAAGAATTCATCCCAAAACGGCTTGAACAACGATCCTGAGAACCGCGGCGAAGAGAATAACCCCGATCACCTTCCTAAGCTTCTCCCTGCTAAGCTTAAGCGCGATCCTCGGCCCGATCCACCCCCCTACCACGGCTCCCAAACCGAGGGATAGGGCAGCGTTCCATACTACAAGCTGATCAACTGCGTGCCTTATCGTAGATGCGACCGCGGCGGGAAGTATGCAGGCCATGGAAAGCGAGACCGCGCTATGAGAAGTCAATCCCAAAACGTAGATGAAGACCGGGACGTTCACGATTCCCCCGCCGAGCCCCGTCAAACCGGCCACGAGCCCTGAAGCAGCTCCGGACAAGGCTCCCAATACGTAGAACTCATCTCCCGCTAAGGCTTTCCCCTCCGCCTTTCTCGCTTCCCCTCGCTCAACAATCATCCTCAGAGACCCTGCCAGCAGAACTCCTCCAACCACTATCGCCAAAACCCTCCTAGGGGCAACCGCGACCAAGTAGGCTCCGAGATATGCGGCCGCGATCATGGGAACGACGACGGCCACGTAAAGCTTAACCGGGTTTCTTATCTTCTTAGAATATCGATAGGTGCTTACTATGGAGTTCACGAGGACCATGAACTTCGAGGTCGCGACGGCGCTCGATATCGGAAACCCGAGATAATATAAGGTGGGAACGGCGAGGAATCCTCCCCCGAGCCCGGCCATCGATCCGAGCAAAGACGCCACCAAGCCCACGAAGAAATAAAGCACCTCCATCATCTCCGCGCATCCTCCTCGAGAAGACTTGAAACAGCTCATAATCGCCTTCCCGGAGTAAATAAGCTTCTTCCCCGGTCTCTGGGAAAATAAAACATAATAGACGGCGGGGTAACGGGGTTACTGAAGGTGCATTCTCATGAATTTCAAGACTCTGGACGATGTTAACGTATCGGGTAAAACGGTGATCGTCCGGGTCGACTTAAACTCCCCCGTAGACCCTAAGACGGGGAAGATCCAGGACAACGAGCGGATAAAGGCGCACGCTGAGACCCTCAGAGAGTTATCTGATAAAGGAGCGAAAGTCGTGGTCCTGGCCCATCAGGGAAGGAAGGGGGGATCCGACTTCCTACCCCTCAAGCAGCACGCCGAGCTCCTATCAAAGCACGTCGGAAAACCCGTGAAATACGTGCCGGACGTGGTCGGCGAGGAAGCCCAGAAAGCGATAAAAAATCTACAGAACGGCGAAATACTCCTCTTGGAAAACGTCCGAACCCTCGACGAGGAAACGGTGGAAGCATCGCCAGAAGAGCACGCAAAGGGAATACTCGTATCAAAGCTCGCGCCGCTCGCGGACTACTTCATATTGGATGCTTTCTCGGTGGCTCACCGATCGCATGCGTCGATAGTGGGGTTCGCCGCTAAGCTGCCCGTGATCGCTGGAAGGGTTATGGAGAGAGAGCTCAAGGCGCTGAGCGAGCTCCTCGAGAAAAGAGACAAGATAATGCTGTTCATGGGGGGAAACAAGCCTGAAGACTGCATAAAGGTGGTCGAGGCGATTCTAAACCGTGGGAAACCCGAGATCAAGCTCCTCCTCTCAGCAGGAATACTCGGCCAGCTCTTCCTAATGGCGGATGGATTCGATCTAGGGGCTCCCAGCATCGAATACATCAAGAAGAAGAAATTCGACGCGTTAATCGATAGGGTGAAGAAGCTCGAGGAGGTTTTGGGAGACCGGTTGATGAAGCCCGCCGACGTGGCCTGCGACATGGATGGAAAGAGACTTGAAGTGACCGTGAAGTATCTTCCAGCCCCAGGCCCGATAATGGATATAGGCGGTGAAACGGTCGCGATCTACACGAGGCTGATAAGATCGGCGAGCAAGGACGACGCGATAATAGTCAAGGGACCTGCAGGAGCCTACGAGTACGAGCAGTTCAGAAAGGGGACGGCGGAGATCTATAGGGCGCTCGCTGAGTCGAAGGCCTTCACGCTGATCGGGGGAGGAGATTCTTCGACGGCTATCAGGCTTGTCGGGCTCAGGCCCGAGGATTTCTCCTACGTGAGCCTGGCGGGCGGAGCGCTGATACATTATCTATCCGGGAAGAAGATGCCCGGAGTGGAGATCCTGAAGCGCTGAAACCAATTTTTCCCTTATTTTATCTTACCCTGAGGACCTCCACTCTATCTCCATCTAAAACCCGTTCCCATCGAGGATTAGCCTTGAAACCCCTCGCCTTATCTAAGATGAGGTATGTGCCGGGAGGAGGTGGATGGGGCATCTGCTTAACTATGTTGTATTCATCTTCGTGGAGAGCCTCTAACCAATATCTCAACCTTACATCCGGGACGACGAGCGTGGATCCCTCAGGGACTTTTTTGACGAGCTCATCCTTGAGCATTTTATAGTCTCTCATGGTTAACGTGATTTTTATCGCTGAGGCGGCGGGCGCGAACGCGCTCAACATGAGCCCCGTTAAGAGGATGACCGCGAGGCCGCGCTCGGTTTTCCCGATTTCACCGACTATGAGGGCCGCGATGGGAGGCATTAGGATGGAGGACATGAGGCTGAACCTGAACAGCCATGCCTCTCCTATGAACGGTAGGTTAACTAAGATGAGCATAATCCCGGCCGCCGCGGCGATTTCCGGAGACTTCTTCTTAGTCAGTCCATAGGCGATTCCAGCCGATCCTATGAGTATGTTCGCTGAAAAGCCGAGCGCGGTCATCCTCGCTTTCCCCTGATTGAACGGGTTTTCTATGAAGCTCAGCAGCTTTTCAGAATCGTATCCAACGATCTGAGGAACTATGGTCAGGGTAGCAGCCAATATCAGTATGGAGGTTATGGCCGCCGCGGCGGCCGCCTTAACGGCAGCATCCCTCCTCCTTTTTTCAAACAGGTAAATCGCGGAGAGCATTATGCTATAGAGCGCGAGAACCCCGAAGGTCAGGACGTGGGAGAGCGCCGAAGCCGCCGCCACGATCGAAGCGTATACGACGGCTTTCCGCTGATTTCTCACGTTAATGAAGATGTAGAGTATTAGGGCGATGAAGAATAGGCTGACGAAGTTCTTGATCAGGTCGTAGGAGAGCCTAAGCGTATAAGGCGAGAACGTGAAAGCGAGGGCGGCGGAAAACCCGCTCAAGTTCCCATACTTTTTGAAAGCCTCGAAGAGCGTTAGAGCAGTCAAGCCGGCGTAAAACGCCACCGCGAACTTTAATCCGAGGTCCTTAATGTCCGATAAAGCGTAGAAGGGAGCAAGCATATAATACGTCAGCGGCGGGTCGGGATACTTTATTGCTCCTTCGGAGAGGAGATGCCTCAACTGTATCAGGTAGTATGGGCCGTCGATCCCGTACATTATTGGGTATTGAAGTTGGATGGCTAAGATCGTGGTGAAGGCGATGGCGAAGGATGCGGCGGCGTATGCTGCGGCCTTTTTCATGGCGTTTTAATCCGACGCCTGAATCGTATTTAAGCGGTCTCGGAATCTATTATATTCTGTCGCGTCTAATGTTCGGCGGGGATGGCTGAGGTCTGGTATTTCGCTTACGGCTGGTCCATGAATAAGTCGTTGATGAAGCGGTGCATAAAGAAGTGGAGCGATTCTCGGAGAGCCGAGCTCAAGGGGTTCAAGCTGGTCTTCGACGCTTATTCGTCGAGCTGGAGAGGAGGCGTAGCGAAC
>JAGGVM010000123.1 GCA_021157985.1 Nitrososphaerota archaeon
AGCCTGAACTTGTCTCTTGGAAAGAGGACGACTTCTCGGATGTTCTCTTTACCCGTTAAGACCATTAGAAGCCTGTCGAAGCCGAGTCCCCAGCCCGCGTGAACGGGCATCCCATAGTCATAGATCTTCAAATGCTCCTTAAACGACTCGGGGTTAAGCCCCTGCTCCCTGAGCCTCTTCTCCAAGAGCGCTCTATCGGAGATCCTCGTCCCACCGGACGCCAGCTCGATCCATCCATACATGAGGTCGAAGGACTCGGAGATCCTAGGATCCTCCTCACACGGTTGGATGTAAAACGGCTTAGAAGCCGTTGGAAAATGCGTTATGAAATAGTATCCTTGATGCTTTTCGCCGAGCTTTCGGAGATGCGGCGTCTGGAAGTCTTCTCCCCATTCCAGCTCTCCGCCGAACTCGCTCAGGAGCTCATCATACCTATATCTCTTGAAAGGGGTCTTCGGGACCTCGAGCTCCACTCCGAGCACCTTGAGCTCTTTCTCCCTCTCCTCCAAGACCTTTTCATGGACATGGGCTATCATTCCCTCCAAAACCTCCATCACGTCTGAGAAGTCCATGAACGCCGCCTCTATATCGACGGACGTGAACTCGCTTAGATGTCTCCTAGTATGAGATTCCTCGGCCCTGAAGAAGGTCCCTATCTCGAAGACTCTCTCGAAGACGGTCGTCAGCTCCTCTTTGTAGAGTTGAGGGCTCTGAGCCAGGTAGGCTTTCCTATCGAAGTACTTGACCTCGAAGAGCGCCGCCCCTCCCTCCGTGGCCGTCGCGATTATTCTCGGGGTCCTGACCTCGATGAAGCCTTTTTCTCTGAGATAATCCCTTATAGCCTTCAAGGCGGTGGAGGCCACGAGGAAGATCGACTTGTTCTCGGGCTTTCTGAGGTCGAGTATCCTGTGATCCAGCCTGGTATCGATGTTCGCTGGAACCTTTCCGGTCACGTCGTAGGGAATGGGCCTCTTAGCCTTGGCCAGGATCGCGAAGTCCTCGAGAACGACCTCGACCCCGAGCCTCGCCTTAGGCTGCTTCTTTATCGTTCCCTTGACGTAGATGACGTCCTCGAAGCCCAGGTCTTCTAAGATCGAAAGCTTCTCCTCCGGGAAATCCTTCTTCCTAACCGTGACCTGGCAGATCCCCGAAATGTCTCTGAGGAGGATGAACTTTATGCCTCCCAGATCCCTTACGTCGTGAACCCATCCGAGGAGCTCGGCTCTCTGGCCATCCCGGTCCGGGGTCACCTCAGCGGATAGATGCGTTCTTCGAAGCTTTCCTCCTCGACCAGCCCTCACGCCTTCTCCACCTTCGCTCGAAGTCAATACTGATCTTCATTTTCTTGACTTTTTCCACGACCCGTATAAGGGCTTCCCGGCTGATCTTTAAGTTTCTCTCGTAATCGAATATTATCCTCGTCTCCTCGCTTCCATCCGGAAGCCATATCTTATTCACCGCGACGATCCTGGCGGGAGCGGCCAAGTTCTCCACGAACTTTATCGGGTCGCTCCTGTCCTCGACGAGGCGGACGTTCTTCCCGACCTCGTCCGCGAGCTTCCTCCTTATCTGGGCGAGCTCCCGAAAGCTGAGATCCCTCAGGCTTCCCTCCCTCAAGACCACGAAGACCGTGTCTCCCCCGTCAACCGTCTTCACGTAGCCGGCTTTCTGAAGCTTCGTATACTGCTTCTCGAGGTCGAGGAACTTCCTCATCACCTTTATGTCTAGGTCGTCGTAGAGTCCCTGCTGTATCTTTCGAGCGCACTGCGGACAGAAGATACCCGTCCTAAGGTCGAAGGAGCATAACGGTAGGTCCACCTACTCACCTCTATCCTCAAGCCCATCGCCCACGGGAACTCTAGGCAAATCGATGGAAATATTGAGAGGAGGAAAGGTGGTTTAACGCTTCAGCAGGATCTCGATGGTGCTGACGCTCACCGGCTGGTTGTTGGGGCCAGTGAGCTCCTGGGTTCCCAGCTTGATGTCAGCGATCTTTAGGTCCTTGTAGAACCTCCTCTGAAGGACTTGGACGACGTCGACTGCTCTGCTGATGGCCCTACCCCTGGCCTTGATCAACAGCTGGTTGGCGCCTCCCTGAAGAGTCGTTAGGCAGGCGAAGACATAGTTCATCAGCGGCTTCTTACCCACTAGAACAGTTGGAATCTCTCCCTCAGACATTTTTATGCACGCTCCGTGGGCTAATAGAGTTATTTTATTCCATCATAAATACATTCTCCCCTTTTTCTTAGTTCGTGCGCGTCAACGTCTAAACGAGCTCAATAACCGGAATTAAGGTAATCGCTATATTTTCCCGGTTCAAGCTATAGTCCGGCATGCCGATCAGGGACACAGCCCTCCTCCAACTGGCCCAGAAGAGGCGGCTTTACTACAAGATCTGCAGGAACTGCGGGGCGCGGAACCCGCCGACCGCCGTGAAATGCAGGAAATGCCACAGCTATAACCTCCGATGGAAGCGGAGAGAGCTCAAACGATAACTGATATAGGGAGGGACTCCGATAGCATATAGGCAGGGCATCGGGCCGGTAGTCTAGCGGCTATGACGCCGCCCTCACGCGGCGGAGGTCGTGGGTTCAAATCCCACCCGGCCCACTTAACGAGCTCTCAGCATACCTATCCACGGAGCAGGCTTGATCACGATCTCTCCGGAAAGCTCCTCAAATCTCTCCCTAACTCTCTCGTAAGCCTTCTCCAGCCCGACTCCCAGCCTAACATAGAGAACGTGAACGGTCAGGGTTAACTGCTGATGCTCGGCGATCAATCCAGCTATCTCTCGGCGATTCAAAACTTCATCGACCTCCTGGGGAGCGGCGTTCAAGACGAATAAAAGGTCCAGCCCCTTCAGCTCCACTCTCCGCGCGAACCTGACCTGAAGAGTGGAAGGCGCTTCAGCTGCTATGCTCACAGCAGACCCCCTGAAGACTCCGACTCCCTCCAGAGCTCTCCGGGGATCCTCGAAGTCGTAGCCGAGCGCCGCCGAGAAAGACCTAAGGGAAAGCGTTTTTCGAATGGTCCTCCCGTTGGGCGCTGGGTAGGCGAGCTTGATGCTTTTCTCCGAGATCTCCTCGACGCGGGCGGTGTACGGCGGCTTTCCCTCGGCCACGGGGTCCATGTCTGTCTCGAGCCTGATAAGAGTCCTTAAGAGCGGTTCATCCTCCGAGTTCACGAGCATCCATCCCTCACCCGTCTTATCGACTTCAACTCTCCTCCCCCCCGAAGCTCTCTCCAACGTTTTCCTCAGCCAATCGCCCAACTTTTCTCCGAGATCTCTCCTGAAATCAAGCCTCTCAGAAAGAACCAGCATCTCTCCGCATTGTTTTTAAGCCACCGGCTATAAAACTATGAAGGAAAAAAATGCTTCTCATAATCGAGAAAGAGACGATCATCGAGCTCGCTAGGCTCGTGGGCGGAGAGGACGCCGCGCGGGTCATGAAGATCCTCCTAAGGAAACCCGGTATAGTCGATGAGGAGATCGCCTCAAGGCTTAAGCTCGACGTGAGAGAGGTCAGGAAGATACTTCATAGGCTGAACGAGTTCGGGATACTTCACTACGAGCTCTCAAGAGATAAGGAGACCGAGCACAGGATCTTCAAGTGGTACGTCCAGCAGGAGCAGGTAATCGGCTTAATCCTGACGAACATGAAAAAGATCTTGGATAGGCTTAAGGCGAAGCTCGAAGTCGAGAAAAACAACGAGTTCTACTGGTGCGGAACCCTCGGCCACCCCCGATTCCTCTTCAGCGAGGCGATGGACCAGCTATTCAGGTGCCCCGTCTGCGGCAAGCCTCTAATGCCCCACGAGAACGCGGAGCTCATCAAGGCCTTAGAATGGAAGATAAGCGAGATCGAGAAAGCCCTGGAAGAGATGACGAAGCTCAAGAAAGCGGAAGAAATAACCGAGAAAAAGTAGCTCTATAGAAGGGACATGTCCAGGATAACGGTTCTCCGGCTAGGCCACCGGATAATAAGGGATCAGCGAGTTACGACGCATGTCGCCTTAGTCGCGAGAGCTTACGGCGCGGACGAGATAATAATCACGGGAGAAAGAGACGAGGGCATAATAGAAAGCGTGAAGCGCGTGGTGGAAACCTGGGGCGGGAACTTCTCAGCGAGGTTCGAGGAAAACTGGAGAAAGGTGATCTCGGAGTGGAGGAAGCGAGGCGGCGTCGTAATCCACCTAACCATGTACGGGATCAATCTCCCAGACATAATAAACGAGATCAGGGCTCTGTGGCGCGATAAAAAGGATCTACTGGTAATAGTGGGAAGTGAAAAGGTTCCGGGGGAGGTCTACAGCCTCGCAGATTACAACGTAGCCGTATTGAATCAGCCTCACAGCGAGGTCGCCGCACTGGCAACTTTCTTGGACTGGCTTCAAGAAGGCCGGGAGCTAAAACGAGGTTTTCCGGGCGCTAGGCTGAGGATAATTCCAAGCCGAAGCGGGAAAAAGGTAGTTCATGGTGAAGGCTGGTAGGCCTCGACGCGGCTACGTGGGTATGACGTAGGGTCCTTCAGGGATCACGGTTATCTCAGGATTCCTCTTATTCAGGATGTTTTTCGCGATCTCTAGGGCTTCCCGCATATCCCTTGCCTTCTCTTAGAGAAGGCAAGGGATATGCGGGAAGCCCTAGAGATCGCG
>JAGGVM010000087.1 GCA_021157985.1 Nitrososphaerota archaeon
GACTTTATTATCCTCAGGTCGCTGGCCATCGGGTGATATCTGACGATGAGCTCGTCGACGAGTTGATCCGCTTCCCTCATCATGAACCTGAGCTGATCCGAGAACATCCTCACCCTCTTAGGGTTCACGTCCTCATACGTCACCGCCTCCTCCATTGAGTCGCGGAGAACGCGGAGAGCCGTCGCCGCCATATCTCCTATGAGCCCCTTAAGCCTTTCAACTCCCTCCTCTAAGGGCCTTCGAAGGCTCAACCCGCGTCACCCGATCCTCCCGATCACGTATTTCTCCGTTAGCTCGTGCCTCGGCCTCGTGAAAACGGATGCAGCGTCACCCGACTCAACGACTTTCCCAAGATAGAGGAAGGCAACGTAGTCGCTTATCCTCGCTGCTTGACCCGGGTTATGGGTGACCACTATGATCGTGTAATCTTTCTTCAGCTCGAGCATGAGCTCCTCTATCTTCGAGGCCGCAACAGGATCGAGGTTCGCGGTCGGTTCATCCATCAAAATTATCTTGGGCTTCATCGCGAGAACCCTCGCGAGGCATAGCCTCTGCTTCTGGCCTCCGCTCAGCGCCGAAGCGGGCTTGGATAACTCGTCTTTCACCTCATCCCATAGGTATGCTTTTTTGAGAGCCCATTCGACGAGATCGTCGAGCTCTTCCTTATCTTTAACCAATCCGTTCAGCTTAACTCCTATCGCGACGTTTTCGTAGATCGAGAGATGCGGGAAGGGGTTTGGAACCTGGAAGACCATTCCCGCCATTCTCCGGACTTGGATCGGGTCTACTCCACTGTCGTAGACGTTCACTCCATCTATGATGACTTTTCCCTTCACCCTCGCCGCCGGGTTGAGCTCGATGAGCCTGTTTATGCATCTCAGAAGGGTGCTCTTCCCGCATCCGCTCGGACCCATTATCGTGAAGACGACGTTCCTCGGAATCTTCAGGGAGACTTCCTTGAGTATCTGGTTTTCCCCGTACCAGGCGCTCAGCGACTCTATCTCAACCGCCCAGCTCCTCGAATCGGTCAATCCGGCGATTCAAATGCGGGACGAAATATAAGGATAAAATCGCTTGGTTAAGGAATAAAGCTGACCTTTTCGTAGGCTATTCTCGCTCAAGCCGGCTTGGCTCTCAACGAGCCTTAAAGGTGCGCGCGATGTTTTCGAGGGAGTTCTTGCTCGCGGCCACGAGCTTCTTCTTCGCCGTCTCGCTATTCATGGTTCAGCCGATAATCCCCGTCTATCTCTACAAAGATCTCGAGACGTCTGAGCAGCTGGTCGGCGTGATAACCGCTCTAATGGCTTTCTCATCCGTTTTCCTCAGGATTCCATGCGCCCTCTGCGCGAGGGGGAGAAGAGTGCTCGCGGCGATGATCGCGGGGCTCTCGCTGAACGCGTTCTCGCTTCTCGGATACGGGTTGAGCTGGGATCCATACGTCTTCGCGGTCTTCAGGGTTATTCACGGAGTAGCCCTCGCCCTAAACTACACCCTGCTCTTATCGATCGCGAGCATGATCTCAGGCCAGGATAACCTCGAGGAATCCGTTACCGGTTACTCGATCTCGCTCGCGCTCGGTCTTTGGATCGGCCCCGCCTCCGGGGTTCTCCTCAGAGGTGTCATAGGGTTGAGGCAATTGATGTTCGCCGCATCTGGATTAGCTTCGATCTCGATTCTAAGCGGGTTGGCTTTATCGATCGGTCTCCGCGGATCTTGCTCGACCACGGTCTCCGACTCCGGTGACATCAAATCCTTCCTTAAGCCCGCTAACGTTTACCTCGGCTTAACCTATCTCTCCTTCATGTTCGCTTTCGGAGCTCTCTCGGCTTACGCCCCTCTGAAAGCCAAGCTCGACTTCGGTTTATCCGATCAACTGATAATACTCCTATTCACGGGCTACTACTTCATAGTATTCTTGGCGAGGGTTTTCCTCTTGAAGGCCCGAGGTCTCAGAGAGTCAATAGGATCCCTGAGACTTCTCTCAGTCTCCTTGGTCTCCGGAGTTGTCGGTATGGTTCTCCTCGGCCTGAGCGGGGATGTCATCCTCTTCATGTTGAGCTTCAGCTTAACGGGCTTCGCGCATGGAACGGTCTTCCCCCTAACAGCCGCCCTGGTCGCACGCGAGACGCCCCACGGGCTAAGAGTAATCGGGAACTCCGTTTACTTGACCTCAGCCGATCTCGGAAACCTCCTTGGCCCCGTCTTCGTCTCCGGCCTCCTGGGCTTCACGTCCCTATCGTTTTCCCTCTCAGCCGCCTCGATCGCTCCCGCCCTCGGCTTGCTGATGGTTAGAAAGCTCCGCGGGCTCGGGCTGAGGTGACGTGGATATATAGCGTTGGATAAGTGTCCTGATCTCGGATGAAACTATATAGATGTGGCTTCTTCTCTGTAAGGTGATGAAGAGTGATATATCTCTGAGGCGGGTTCAGATCACGGGGGGCTCGACCTACATCGTCTCGCTTCCGAAGAGTTGGGCTCAATCCCTGAACCTCAAGGCCGGGGACTACGTCCGATTAATCCCCCAGCCCGATAACAGCCTGCTCCTCGTTCCGGGTTCTGAGAGGGGGTCGTCCGAGGAGGCGGTGATAGCGGCTTCCCCGGAGTCTTCTCCGGAGGAGGTTGCGAGGGAGCTGATAGCGTGTTATCTCGCGGGCTATGACTCGATTAGGATAAGGCTGGACGGCAGGGTCGACGAGTTCAAGTCTTATCTGAAGAACGTGATGCGGACGAAGCTGATAGGATTGGAGCTCGTTGAGGAGTCGACGAACTACATGGTGGTTAGGTCTCTTATAGGCTACGTCGATCTCCCGATAGCCGACGCGATCAAGAGGATGAATCTCATAACGGTCTCGATGTGCAGGGACGCGATCAGGGCCTTGAAGACGAGGGACCGCTCCCTGATGAACGACGTGATCCAGAGGGATGACGAGGTCGACAGGCTCTACCTCTTCTGCGTCAGGCAGCTTAAGTCTGCGGTCGAGAACGGGATCCTGATGAAGGAGGTGGGGCTGAGAAGCGCCCGAGAATGCCTCGGATACAGGCTGATAGTGAAGAGCATCGAGAGGGTTGCGGACCACGCGGTCAGGATCGCTTCCCAGGTCCCGGCGCTCAAGGCGAGGAGCAGGCTCGTCGATAGGATAGCGAAGCTCTCGGAGACCGTTTTCTCGATCTACGAGGCCTCGGTTCAATCTCTCTTCGACTCGGATATGAGGCAGGCTAACCGGGTGATAACGAGGGTTCATGAGCTCGAGAGGGCTGAGAAGGAGCTCGTGAAGTCGATCTTCGAGTCGAGGACGGGGATCGAGTCCGCGATAGCGCTGAGGCTCGTGATCGAAAGCCTTAGAAGGATAGCGGAGTACGCGGCCGATATAGCCGAGATCGTGATAAACTTGGCGATAAAGCGTTAGAGACCGCTCTCCGCCCTCGCTCCCTCTCCCCTCTTAAGCGATACCTCTCTCCGCAGGCTCTCCCTCAGCGCCGTGAGCTCCGAGATCTCCCTCCTAAGCCTCATCCGCTCCTCCTCGAGCTCCTTCACCCGCTCCCTCAGCTCCTTAACCCTGTCCTCGAGCTCCTGGAGCTGCTGCTTGAGCTCGTCGTATCTCTTCACGTCCGAGGACATTTTCCAGGTCAAGACGAACCTGTAAAGCTCCTCCTCGTTTCCCGAGAATATGATCTGGAAGTTCGCCATATTCCTCCGCGCATCCACGGCATCCCTCCTAAAAACTCTTCTCCAGCGATTTTCCCGGATCTCGTTAAACAAGTCCGCTTTCTTCATCAATGGTTATTAGCCCTCTCTCCAGGGTTATCCCGCGTTGCCGGCGATACTCGATACGACGCTCAGGGAGGGGGAGCTCTACAGGCGCTTCCAGCCCGAGCTGAGGGCCAGGATAGCGGAGGCCCTCGCGGAGGTTGGGGTCGATAGGATCGAGCTGACCGTGGATTATCCGCCGAGGACTACGGAGAGGGATGTGAGGATAGTCTTGGACGTCTTGAGGAGCTACGACGTCGAGGTAGTGATCCATGGAAGGGCTCTCCGAAGGGATATCGAGGCGGCGGCGAAGTACGACGTAGACGGGGTAGGCGTCTACATAGCGACTACCGAGATCCATCGGCGTTTCAAGCTCGGCGGGATAAGCCTCGAGGAGGCCGTGAAGAGACTTGAAGAGGCTTTGGAGATCGCGAAGGCCCAGGGCTTCAGCTATAGGCGGGCGACCGTCGAGGATGCTTCGAGATATTACTTCGGAGAGGAGGGCGGGTTAGAGGCTCTCGCGGAGATCGTGAACGAGCTGGGGGAGGCGGGGGCGACGGTCGTAAGTGTCCCCGATACCTGCGGATCCCTAACTCCTCCTCAGGCAGGCGACTTCATCCGGAGGCTGAAGCAGGCTTGCAGGGTCCCGCTCTCAGCTCACTTCCACAACGACTACGGCCATGCCTCGGCGAACACGGTTGAAGCGGCCTTGGCGGGGGCCGAGGAGCTTCAGGTAACGGTTCTCGGGATAGGTGATCGGAACGGGATCGCCGATCTATACGAGGTTGCCGCGCCCTTGATCGACGTCCACGGCGTGGCCCTAAAGCTTAAGCGCGAGAAGCTGAGGGACCTGTACTCCGAGTTCTCGAAGCTCACCGGGATAAGGATTCCGTTCAGGCATCCGCTCAGCCTCGAGGCCCAGACCATAAGGGCGGGAGTCCATCAATCGATGGCGATAAACGCTCCGGAGGGCTACGTCCCGGCCGGCAAGATCGCGAACGACTTCGACCGGGTCTTCTTCGAGGCCACGACCTATCTCAGCAAGCGTTTGATCCAGCGGGTTGTGCGATCGGAGCTGAGCGAAGCCGAGCTGAGGGAGATCTCATCGGAGATCGCGAGGCTCGCGGAGACGAGGGGAGGCGAGCTGAGCTCTAGGGAGGTCTCGGAGGCTCTTCGGGCCCGGGGCTACGAGGTAGATGAAAGCACGCTCAGCAGGCTTCTCAAGCCGCAGAAAGCATACATCCTCCTAAACCTCGATCCAAGGTTCCCGGTGAGGGAGAAGATCCCGGAGATCCTGAGCTGGAGCGAGGTCGATGGGGTTGACGAGGTGTATGGGGACGCGGATCTCGTGGTCGTGGCGAGGCTCGTGGACGACGTGGTCGAAAGGATAAAGAGGCTCTTCGGAAGGGCGATCCTCAGGGTGAGAACCCTCATCGCTGACTAGCCGACTCCAATCCCGAGAGCAGATCATCTATCGTCTTCTTCACGGAGTTATCTGAGGCCCGCTTGACCAGGTATCCGCGGTCCAGCTTATCCC
>JAGGVM010000018.1 GCA_021157985.1 Nitrososphaerota archaeon
GACTACCAGAAATTGGCGGACAGAATCGAGAAAGAACTCGGCCTCCCGATAAGCTATGAGGGCCGCTACAAGTGGATAGCCTTCCTTCCCTCGAAGCTTAACCCAGAGAAGCCCGTGAACAACCGGTACTTCGGCGTCTTCGAGGATGGCGAAATAAAGTATCGCGGGATCGAGGCGAGGAGGAGAGATACGCCTAAGATCGTGAAGAAGATGCAGCTCGAGCTGCTCGAGAAGCTAGCGGAAGCATCTTCTCCCGAGGAGCTGAGGCAAAAAGCCTTAGAATGCCTCGAAATTTATCGCAGATACGTCAAAAAGCTGATATTAGGTGACTTATCCATCGGCGATCTAGCGATAACCCGGGTACTGAGCATGCCTCTGAGAGAATACTCGGTCAGGGCCAGGCATGCCTTAGCCGCGAAGTCCTTGGAAAGACTCGGAATCAAGACCGAACCAGGAGAATCCGGAACCTACGTAATAACGAAATCAGGAGCCACAGCGATACAACTTCTGGAGAGCCATACATATGACGTAGAAATCTACCTCAAAATCCTCAGAAACGCGGCTGAGACCATTCTAACCCCACTCATCCATCAGGATCAAATGTAACTTCGTATAAGAAATCTGATTGTGATGAACGTCTCCGATTTTGAGCCTCTTCTAAAGGAGGCGAGGATGAATTCCTCATCTGAGAACCTTAACAGCTCTAATCCTATTCCCTCTCACGATGTTTCTCTAATCGTTGCCACAACCGAGTAAACGTCTTCTCCGGTTAGGAAAGTTACGCCGCTGCCGGTTATCACTAGAATTCCCCCAGCCACGGGCCTGAACCTTACCTTCTTACCACTGATCCGAGCCTTCCTCTCTTTCCCATCCCTCAAGGTCTTCATCAAAACCTTAACGAACTTCTCAGCACCCTCCCTTCCATATCCTTGAATAAGCTTATCAAGAAGCCTCGAACCCCTCTTCAAGACCCTTTCAACCTCATACTCATCACCCGCCGACTCCATTCCACTCACCAAATCCACCAATTTTCAGAATACTAAAAACAGAAAAAGAGGGGAAAGTTAAGGTTTATATTTGCGGGAGCCTCGGAACACCGCTTTAATTAATTCGCGAACAACTTTAGTTACTATTTATCCGGATCGTGGAAAGCCTCTCAGAAGTTTTATCTTAGACCACGTTAGGGGAAGTCGCGTTAGCCGGGCTCAAACTCGAGAGATGTGAAATCTTTTATTACTACGGACTCCTTGAAGGCTTGTGTGAGCTATGTCGGCTAGTGAGGAGTATAAAGCGATAGTTATCGGCGGCGGGCCAGGGGGATACGTCGCCGCGATAAGGCTGGGCCAGCACGGGGTGAGAACGCTTCTCGTCGAGCGGGATCTGCTGGGCGGAGAATGCTTGAACCGGGGATGTATTCCGTCTAAGGTGTTGATCACGGGAGTTAACGCTTATTGGTCGGCGATGAAGGCAGATTGGATAAGGTCTGATTCGCTTTCGGTGGATTGGAGCAGGCTCCAGAAGAGAAGAGAGAAGGTGATTAGAAGGCTTCGGCTGGGAGTTAAGTACCTCCTCCAAGAGAACGGGGTCAAGGTTTTGGAGGGAAAGGCGAGGATCAAAAGCGATAAGACCGTGAAAGTGTCGTTAAAAAACGGAGAAGAGAAAATCTTCAAGGCCGAGAACATAATTATAGCGACGGGCGGTGAACACGCCTCGATCCCGAGCATACCGACCGACGGTAGAAGAGTGATCACTTCGAGCCAGGCCCTCGAGCTCCAGGAGATTCCAAGGAAGTTGCTGATCGTGGGCGGAGGAGTCTCGGGGCTTGAGATCGGCATTCTATACGCGAAGCTCGGGACAAAGATCACGGTGGTTGAGCTGATGGATCAGCTTCTTCCAGGTATTGAGAAGGAGCTCGTCCAAGTCGTTCAGAAGAGAATGAGGAGGCTCGGAATCGAGATCCACACGGGGTCAAAGGTCGTTGGATCTAAGGTCGATGAAAACGGAGTGAAAGCGGAGGTGGAGAGAAAAGATGGAACGATCTTCGAGGTCGAGGCGGATTACGCGATGGTGGCCGTCGGAAAAAGGGCGAACACCGATGAAGTCGGCGCACCCGATGCCGGTATAGAGCTAACTCCACGCGGATTCATAAAAGTCAACGACAAGATGGAGACTAGCGTGAAGGGAATATACGCGATCGGAGACGTAACGGGTCCACCTTTCATGGCGCATCGGGCATCATATCACGCGATCGTCGCCGCTGAAAACATAGTCGGAGGAGAAGCGGTAGCCGATGAAACGGGGATGCCGTCGGCGATCTTCACCGATCCGGAGATAGCGTTAGCCGGTTTGACGGAGCAGGAGGCTTTGAAGAAGGGAATCAAGCCCAAGGTCGGTAAATTCGTTTTCTCGGCTTTGGGAAGAGCTGTCCTCGAAGGCGAAACGGACGGCCTCATCAAGATAGTCGCTGATTCTTCAACCGATGAAATAATCGGATGCCAAATGGTTGGAGCGCATGTCTCGGAGCTGATAGCTCAAGCAGTGATAGCGATTAGGAATAGGCTGACGTTGAAGGAGTTCGCTGAATCTATTAGGCCTCATCCGACGTTCGGCGAAGCTCTAAGCGAGGCAGCTGAGGCAGCGATTTGGAAGCCCATTCACATGATCGTGGATTGAGTTTAGATGGAATGAGGCAAGTAATCCATTCTTCCTCCATCAACAACTATTAGTTGTCCCGTAATGTGTTTAGCCTCGTCTGAGGCAAGGAAAAGGATCGCGTCGGCGATATCTTGGGGATCGGCCACCCGTCCGAGAATGCTCTTCTTACTGTTCGACTCGATCGACTTCTTGACCTCTTCCGGGGATTTACCCGCGGTCATCATGTCGGTTATAGTTGGACCTGGTGCAACAGCGTTTACGTTTATTCCGTATTTTCCTAGTTCGAATGCGAATCTCTTCGTTATCATTATCACAGCCATCTTAGTTATAGCATAGGGAGTTGAGCCCATGTGCGCTAAACCTATGCCAAGTGCGCTTGCCACGTTAATTATCCTTCCATATCTCTTCTTCACCATGTGCTTAGCAGCTTCCCTAGAGCAATACAAGACCCCCTTAACGTTCACGTTCCACATCTTCTCAAGACCGCCGTAGAATTCTTCATCGCTGCTCTCTAACACCGTTCCCCGATACATAATCCCAGCATTATTGACCAAGATATCAATTCCCCCAAAAGTCTCCACAACGGTCTCAATCATCTTCTTCACTTCTTCGAGATTGGATACGTCTGCTTTGATTGCTATTGCTTCTCCTCCCATTGATTTTATTTCTCGGACCACTTCCTCAGCCTTATCCCTGGATCTAGCGTAGTTCACGCATACCTTCGCACCCTCCCTAGCGAAGGTAAGCGCGGTTGCCCGGCCGATACCCCTAGAGCTCCCTGTTACTATCGCGACCTTATTCGACAATCTAGCCATGACATTTTAACCGTAAATTAGCCCTTTTAATCCTTTTTCAACTAATTCACCGACGGAAGTCTTGGTTAGAAGTTAGATTGAGTGAGTCAGGTAGTCGACTCGCCCTCCGTCTGCAACGATTACTTGTCCTGTGATGAAGCTTGCTTCATCTGAGGCGAGGAAGAGGGCGACGTTTGCTATGTCTTCGGGTCTGCCGACCCTGCCTAGGACTGCTCGGCTCTTCGCCATCTCGATCGTTTTCTGTATTTCTTCTTCTGTCCGGCCGTAGGTCACCATGTCCGTTGGAACGAGCCCCGGCGCTATGGCGTTTACGTTTATTCCGTATTTTCCTAGTTCGAA
>JAGGVM010000125.1 GCA_021157985.1 Nitrososphaerota archaeon
GTACTGTCTCCGGGAGCGCCAGAGTTCATAGAATCGGACCAATCGGATAAGACCACGGGGCCGCCGTCCACCTGCAAAGCCTGCTCAACGGCCTCTGCCGGAGAGGGCTCTTTCTTAGGAAGGAAATTCCAGCGCTTCTCCCATATCCCGGAGGCTAGTTCATCGGATATTTTTTGCGCGAGACCTGGGTCATCGTCGGTAACGGTTACGACGCTCCACCCGAGTTCAGGGGAGTCTACGTAGGGGTTTTCGGGGAAGATCGAGACCGAGAGAACGCGACCGCTCTCCTCGTATTCTTCGGCTTTTCTGAAGAACTCGCCGAGAGGACCGTCGGGGACCCTTAGATCTCCCATAGCGATCATCGGGAGCTTTCTCCATCGGATAACCGGTTTTACTTCTCCGCGGAGCGTCGCAAACAGTATCTTCGCCGCCTTATACCCCGTCTCGAATAAATCGACGTGTGGTTCGGTGTGATAAGCTGTCAAAGCGTTTAGGCATCGGATTATTCTATTAGTCATGTTCGCGTGATGATCGAAGGACGCGACTATGGGGATATCCCAACCCCACGCATTCCTTATTTCCTCGAGAAGCGCTCCTTCTACATCGTATTCGTTTTCAGCTGACATCGAGCCATGCAGTGAGAGAAGTATTCCATCAACCTGGCCCACGCTTTCTAATTTTTCCAGAAAGCGCTTCTTCAAGAATAGGTATGTTTCTTTCTCTATGTATCCGCCTGGCCAGGCAGATGCCGCCATCACCGGAGCAAGCTCGACGCCATCTTCTTCAGCCGCCTTGATAAATCCTCCAAGTTCACCGACTCCACGGAATTTGTCTAAAATCTCCTCGCCGTAGAATATTCCCATGGCCTCGAAGTCTTTGATCGTGGTTTTCAGCGGATTAAAGCCGTCCACCTCAAACCAGAGCTGGCCTATTGCGACCCTCATTCCACAAAAAGAAAGTTTACTGGTAAAAAAGAATTTTGCATAAGGAATGCCTAGAGTTTAGTCATCGCTTAGAGAGAAGCCTTCTTGCTTCTCCCCCGACTTCTCTGCACCAGTCGGACAGTATCTTGACATCCGTTCCTATGCAGAAGTCTTTTACCCCTAGGTCCATGTATTTCTTCATGTCTTTGGCGTCGTTCAATTCCACTCGAGGCCTAACGCCCATGTCCAAAGCGGTCTTAATAACCTTCATCTCCGCCTCCTTTACGTCTGGATGAGCTAGGTCTCCGGGATGGCCTATGCTTATCGAGTAGTCTCCGGGTCCGAATTGAACCATGTCTATTCCTCCGACGGAGAGTATTTCCTCGAGATTCTCGACAGCGCTTTTTCTCTCGATCATCACGGCGATGACTATATCGTTCAAGTAATCCACGTAATCCTTCACCGAGAGAGGCTTACCCTTGTCTAGGAAAACATAGCCCGCCATCCTCCATAACCCGAAGCCATTAACGCCCTTCGGCTCGGTTTTAACGGCTCTCACGCATTCCCGGGCATCCTCAGCATCGAAGAGATCCGCGAAGAGTATCGCGTTGAAACCAGATGAAATCGCTTTCTGAGCCAGATAGGCTCTAGGCTCGAGGTCCACTTTTATCATGAGAGATAGGTCGACGAGCTCCGCGGCGCGGGCCATGTCGTCGAGCACGTACAGGTCGTAGGGAGCATACGTGCTGGTGAACTCTACGTAGTCGAATACCCCCGTGTGGCCTATTACTTCGATTACTCCGGGCCAGGTCGTATGGACATGCGTTCCAAGCGTCGGCTCACCCTTTCTCAAAAGCTCTCTTAACTTATTCCTAAACATTCCATACATCACCCAAGGATTTACGCGGGAAGAAGCATGTCTCCATAATATATTAAGGCTATTCTCCCGAGAGGGAACCGTATCAACTTCCCCGATAAAAATAGATTAATATTCCACCGCTCGAAGGGGAAAAACAAGCCGGGTGCTCAAAAATGGCGAAGAAAGCTGCTCTTATCCGTGGCGATGGAACCGGCCCGGAGCTCGCCGACGCAGCTTTGAAGGTTTGGAGCGCTGTTGGAAGCGAGATCGAGATAATACCTGTTGACGCGGGATACGAGTGGTGGCTTAAGCACGGAGGCGACTCCATGATACCGGAGGAGACGTGGGAAGTCCTGCGAGAAGTTGACGCCGTTCTTAAAGCTCCTACAACTACGCCTCCCGAGATCAAGCATTTGAAGAGCGTCGCGGTCAGCATTAGGCAGGCCTTCGATCTCTACGCTAATATAAGGCCTGTGAAAACGCTTGGAGGGATAAAGGGAAGGCTTGGACCCGTGGACATAATCTGCGTCAGAGAGGCAACGGAGGGGCTTTACTCAGGGATCGATCTCAGAGTCACCCCCGACGTCGCTATAGCGATAAGGAAGATCTCCAAGAGGCAGTCTCTAAGGGTTGCGAGGAAAGCTTTCGAGCTCGCGAGGGAAAACGGATGGAACAAGGTATTCGTCGTCACGAAGAGGAACATAATGAAGGAATGCGACGGAGTATTCATAGAAGCCGTGCGAGAAGTTGCCGAAGACTTTCCGGGCATAACTTGGCAGGAATACTTCATAGACAACATGGCTCAGCAGCTCGTCAAGAACCATCAGAAATTCAATCAGTCGATAATTCTGGGGTCGAACCTGTTCATGGACATAATCAGCGAGGAAGCCGCCGCTCTCGTCGCGAGCATAGGAATGGTCTATTCAGCTAACATGGGTGATGACTACGCGATGTTCGAGCCGGCTCATGGAAGCGCTCCGAAATACAAGGGAATGAACAAGGTTAACCCGACGGCCACCATACTCTCCATGGCCTGGATGATCGGCTATCTTGGCGAGAAGGAAAAGATGAACGCGATATTTCGGGCAACGGAAGAAGTCATAGCGGAAGGAAAGAAGGTGACCTATGATTTAGGAGGAAATGCATCGAC
>JAGGVM010000122.1 GCA_021157985.1 Nitrososphaerota archaeon
CCAGAGCTCGGCGAGCTTTGGAACCCTATCCGGGTCCCCGGGTAGTAGAACGTAGCCCGATATTTCACCAGGCTTGACCCTGACGTGGTAGAGCTTTTCACCCTTTCTAGGCTCGTCGGCCGACACGATGATAAGATCGCTGTCCGATAGCTAAAAGGCTTAATGCCTATGGGGTTTTCAGTCTTTGAAGGTGGATGCGGTTGGAGCCTCTACAAGATTTCCTGAGGCTTTGCTCGGAGATCGCGAGATCAGAATTACCCGCCTCCCAGCTTCTCGAAAAAGCCATCGAGGCCTGTAGATCCGCTGGATTGAGCGAGGACTTCGCCAGGGGGTTCGTCGGCTTAGTCTTGGCGGAGCGGGAGAGGGCTTCGGGTGAGAAGGAGGGAAGCGGGCTCGGGCTCAGGGAGTTCGCCTCGAAGGCCAGGGAGATGCAGGAGTCGGGGATCAAGGTGTATAGGTTGGAGCTCGGGGAACCCGACTTCTCGGCTCCTCCAAGCGTGATCGAGGCTGCCTATGAAGCCATGAAGGCGGGGTATAGCAAGTATGGGCCAGCGGCGGGGATAAGGGAGCTGAGGGAGGCGATAGCGTCGAGGCTCTCGGAGAGGTTTGGAGCCGACCTGAAAGCGGAGAACATAGTGGTAACGGCTGGAGGAACGTTCGCCACCTACGCGGCGATAAACGTTCTCACGAAGCCTGGAGACGAGGTCGCGGTCATCGAGCCCGCCTGGCCCCTCTACGCCCATCAGGCGAGATATCTCGGGAGGAGGGTTCTGACGATCAGGACCAGCTTCGAGGAGGACTGGGATCCCGTTGACAAGCTCCAAGAAAAAATCACGAAGTTCACGAAGCTCATCATAATCAATTACCCGAACAATCCGACGGGAAAGATCCTTGACAGAAAGTCCTTTGAGAAGCTCTTGGAGGTCGCGGAGGACGCGGGGGCATGGGTAGTCAGCGACGAGGTGTACATCGACTTCCACTACGGCGGAGAACCCGCCAGCGCCCTCGAGTTCCCCTCAAGCAAAACCCTCACCCTCAACTCCTTCTCCAAGACCTGGGGGATGACCGGGTGGAGGATAGGATACATCGTAGCAGATCCGGAGACGGCTGGCAAAGTGGCCGCGGCCCAGAACACCGCCATGACCTGTATTCCCGAGTTCGTTCAGAGGGCAGCGCTGGCCGCTTTGGAGGACGTCGAGTCGGCTAGGAGGAACGTGGAGCTCATCGGTAGAAGGCTGAAAATATTGTATGAAGAGCTTTCGAGGTCGAAGCTGATTGACGTGAAGCCTCCGCAGGGAGCGATGTACATCTTCCCGAAGATCAAGGTCGAGGGATTCGATTCATGGAAGTTCGTTAGAAGGCTTCTGGAGGAGAAGCACGTGGCGGTGGCTCCCGGGGCCAGCTTCGGGGCTTATGACAACTACTTGAGGATCTCGGCGGTTCTCGACGACGAAGACCTCAGGGAGGCGTGTAGGAGGATCAGGAAGGGAGTCGAGGAATACGGGTCGAGCTGAAATCAATCTTTTTATCCATCCTTGAACCGGTGATTGCTTAGCTATGAGCCTGAGCAGGGAGGAAGCTCTAAAGCTCGTGGAGGAGAACGTCTCGAACAAGAAGATCGTGTTGCATATGGTGGCCGTCTCGGCGATAATGAAAGCCCTGGCGAAGCACTTCGGAGAAGACGAGGAGAAATGGGAAATCACCGGGCTGCTCCACGACATAGACTACGAGAAAACGAAGAACGATCCGAAGAGGCATGGAATCGAGGCCGAGAACATATTGAGGGGAAAGGTCTCCGAAGAGGTCTTGAGAGCGATCAAAGCGCATAACTTCGAGAACACGGGAGTCAATCCCGAGACGAGGATGGAGAAGGCCCTGGTCGCCGCCGACGCGGTCTCCGGCTTGATAATAGCGTCCGCCCTCGTCATGCCTCATAAGAAGCTCGAGGAGGTAAGGGTTGAAACCCTCGAGAAGAAGTTCAAGCAGAAGGATTTCGCGAGGAACGTGAGAAGAGAGAGGATAATGTTCTGCGAGCAGATAGGGCTTACGAAGGAGGAGTTCTTCAACATAGCGTTAAACGCCTTGAAGGAGATCAGCGGAGAACTAGGCCTCTGACCAAGGGTATCAGGGAGAGAATTAACCCGATCAGGGAGATCGTCGAAAACGCGGGCACCCCGAAGAACCTCGAGGAAACGATTAGAGAGTTCAACAGATGGAAACCGAAGTAAATCGAGGTCAAAAAGCATCGAGAAGCCAAGTTACCCCTCAACATGAGAATTGAAAGAACGAGCGCCGTCGAACCGTTTACGATCAGATAGATTATCGCCGAAGCGGCTTCAAGCTTGGAGAACAGGAAAAAGGCTTCGGGAGAAACGAAGGCGTTCATAAAATTCCCGAGAGCGATGAAAAACAGCATAACCGCCAGCATATACCGCACGGCCGTATCCAAGGCGGACTGCATCCAACGCGGAAAACAAGCTGGAACTATAAAACAGTTAAGCCTTCAAAAACGTGTCCAAGAAGAGCATGACCATCAAGCCCGCTAAGAGGCCGTAAGTTAGCTTACGTTCCTTCCCGAGCCTATGGAGCTCGGGGATTATCTCGTCGCTGACGACGAAGATCATGGCCCCGGCGGCGAATCCCATAGCGTATGGAAGTATTTGATGGGCGGTTAGCACGGCGGCTGCGCCCACTACTGCGAGCGGCAGCTCGACTATTCCAGATATATTTCCGGCGAGGAATGCTTGGAGCCTGCTGTATTTCTTCGTCGCGGTGAGCGCGAATCCCACGGATAAACCCTCGGGAATGTTCTGCAGCCCTATCGCGAGCATGAGCGCTATTCCGGCCGCTATGTCGCCCGACCCTATTCCAACGCCTACGGCCAGCCCCTCCGGCATGTTATGGATCGTTATAGCGAAGACGAAGAGCCAGATCGCTTGAAGCCTTGAGGCCCTGCCCTCGATCCCTTTTATGAAGTGCATGTGGGGAATGAACGCGTCCATAGCGGAGAGGGTGACCGCGCCGAGCACGATCCCCACCAAGACCGGTAGAACGCCGCCTTGCTCGATTCCCGGAATTATGAGGCTCGTGAAGCTCGCTGTGAGCATGACCCCTGCCGCGAATGCGAGGCCGAAGTCCGTGATCTTGCTCTC
>JAGGVM010000011.1 GCA_021157985.1 Nitrososphaerota archaeon
GGGGTCAGGAATCCCGAGAAGGAGATAAGGGGATACGCTTATCAGGCCAAAACGCATACCGCTGTGGCGGCGGCGGTCGCGGATGGACGCGCGGACGTTGGAGTCGCGGTGGGATACGTCGCGAAGCTCTATGGATTGGATTTCATACCCTTGGCGAAGGAGCATTACGATCTGGCGGTGAGGCGGGATAGGCTCTCGAAGCCCGGGGTCAGGAAGATGTTGGAGGCTCTTAGGAGCGCCGAGTTCGCGGAGAGGCTTAAGCAGCTTCCCCACTACGAGCCATATGAGCAGACGGGGCGAAGGATTTTTCCATAAAAATTTTTATACCTTTTCCTCGATGATCAAATGTGACCACTATAAGCGGTTATGCGAATAAAATAGCTTGGGTTGACCTCACCGAGAAGAAAATCGATTATCTCGAAGTCGACGAGGAGGATGCTATTAAGTTCATAGGTGGAAGAGGCCTCGGAGGCAGAATAGTCTCGAAGAACGCCGTGGGGAAAGACCCCCTCTCACCCGAGAACGTGCTCGCCCTTATGACGGGGCCCCTAACCGGAAGCGACGTGGTCATGGCCAACAGGCTCTCCGCAGTAACGAGATCACCCCTAACAGGCACCCTCTTCGACAGCAACTGCGGAGGCTACGTCGGCCCCGCAATGAAGCTCGCTGGCTTCGATGGAATAGTCCTGACAGGCGCGTCTGAGAAGCCCGTATACTTGGTGGCGGCGAACGGTAAAGTAACGATCGAAGATGCTAAAGGCCTCTGGGGGAAAACAAACTATCAGGCCTACCGGGCTGTTAAGAGGAAATACGGTTCGAGGGTAGTCTTCTATGGAATAGGTCCCGCCGGGGAGCATTTAGTTAGGTTCGCGAACATCATGCACTTCAGCAGATTCGCGCCAGGTGGAAGGGCTTCGGGAAGGGGTGGAGTCGGAGCCGTTATGGGAAGCAAGAAAGTGAAAGGAGTAGTCATCTTAGCCGATATGAAGCGGAAGCCGAAGCCCGCGAAACCAAAAGAGTTCCGCAAAGCCCTTGCGAACGCGATGAAGAAGGTGATGACCAGCGACGTAACCGCTCCCGGAAAAGGAGGTTTATCGGTTTATGGAACAGCCGTGCTCGTCAACGTGATAAACGAGCTTGGAGCTTATCCGACGAGAAACGCTAAGCAAACGCAGTTCGAAGACGCTTACTATATCTCGGGTGAGAACCTAAGGGGAACTATCCTGAAGAGGAATATGACGTGCTATCAGTGTCCGGTGGCCTGCAAGAGAGAGACCGAGGTGAAGGATGGGAAATTCAAGCATAAGAGCGAGGGACCCGAATATGAAACCATCTGGGCGCTCGGGGCGATGATGGGACTCGGGCACGTCGAGGCAGTCTCCTACATTAACTACCTCGCCAACGAGCTGGGAATGGACACAATCGAGCTCGGAAACACCTTAGCGGTCGCTAGCGAGGCATCGGAGAGAGGGCTTCTCAAGGAAGAGATAAAGTGGGGAGATGCCGACAAATACGTCGAGCTCGCCCGGAAGATAGCGTACCGCGAAGACGAAATAGGAGATCTCTTAGCCGAGGGAGGAGCGAAAGTCGCGGAGAAAGTCGGCGACCCAGAGCTATCGATGAGCGTTAAGGGCCTCAGCATACCTGCCTACGATCCGAGAGGATTAAAGGGGATGGGGCTAACCTACGCTACCTCGAATAGGGGAGCATGCCATCTCAGGGCATACGCGGTCACATCCGAGGTCTTCGGAATACCGTATAAGAGCGACCCACTGGAATACGATGGCAAAGTCGACTTGGTAATAATGTTCGAGAGACTGCTGGCGGTCATCGACAGCCTGACCATATGCAAGTTCAGCAGCTTCGCTTTGACAAACGAAGACTATGCAGCGCTTTACTCGACATTCACAGGAGTGGACGCTACAGCCGAAGACCTCGACACCATAGGAGAGAGGATCTGGACCCAGGAGAGGTACTTCAACCAGCTTCACGGCTTCTCGAGGAAGGACGACAGACTCCCCAAGAGGTTCTTCGAGGAACCATCTTCAAAGGGAGAGGTATACGATAGGGAGACCTTCGAGAAGATGCTCGACGAATACTATCAGAAACACGGATACAACCTCGACGGAACCGTTCCCGAGGAACGGCTCAAGGAGCTCGGAATACTCTAAATAACTTTATTTTTATTTTCATTTTCCACCGCAAACGGGGCATTTCGGATCACGCTTGACATCGATGATATAGAAAGCCGTTTCCGCGCCATCTATTATGAGGAGCTTATTCGTGAACGGCTTTCCAACACCGGTTATAAGCTTGATCGCCTCAAGCGCTTCGAGGGATCCGACCAACCCGGGGAGGGAGCCGATCGTGGGAACTTTAGACGGTTCCTCGGGATCCCTCGGGATTAAACAGCGGAGACAAGGCGTTTTTCCTGGAATTATGGTCATCAACCTGCCTTCGAAACCGTAGACAGCGCCGTATACGAAGGGCTTAGACTCCTCTACGCATGCCCTGTTTATTATGAAACGCGTCTTGAAGTTGTCTTGGCCGTCAACAACCACATCAACTCCTTTTAGTAAGCCGTGTATGTTTGATTCCGTGATCCTTTCTCCGATCGCTTCGACTTCTATCTCCGGGTTCAGGGCTCTAAGCCTCTTCGCCGCCGCCGAGACCTTCGGCTTACCCACGTCCTCAACCGAATACAAAACCTGTCTATTCAGATTGCTTAGCTCGACTTCTCCGTGGTCCACGAGTCTTAGCCTCCCAACCCCCGCTGCGGCGAGATATATCGCTGCCGCTGACCCCAATCCACCTACGCCTGCTACGAGAACTGCTGCGCGTTTGAGCTTGAGCTGGGCCTCGATTCCGAAAGAGGATATGCTTATCTGCCTGTCGTATCTCTCGATTTCCTTAGGTGATAATTCCATCACTTTTCATCCACCTGCCACCGGCGGGATTATCGCGACCACGTCGCCGTCTCTGAGCTCGGTCTCAAGCCCCTTAAGATAAGTGATCTCTCTGCCGTTCACGAGCACTTTCACCGATGAATTCGGGTTTTCCAAGTCTTTGAGAACGGAGGCGCGGGTTATTCGATGTCTTAAAGCGTCTATGAGATCCCGGACCGAGGAGTTTTCCGGGAGCTGTAGGACGAGCACGCCGGTTCCGCCGAAAAGCTCTCTAAGCGTCGCGAAGGTCTTCACGGTCACCTTCATATCGTTCTCCAAAACAATGATCAAAGAAATCGGTTATAGGTTTTCTCCGCTTAAGCCCTTATCCACTCGACGGATAAGTCCTCGAGAACGTTGATCAACTCCCTCCGCATATCCGATTTCAAGCCCTTCCAATCGAGAACAGCTATCCTCGGCTTCTCAACGGTCTTTTCAAGAGCCTGAATTATCATCTCCCGGTCAACCGGCATAGCGTACTTCGGGCACATATGACCGAGCGCGTATTCGCCGTTTAAAGCAAGCCTCGTGAAGGAAGGAGCATAGTGACCTCCCCCGAAACCTATCGCCGCATCCGGAGCGCTAAGCCGGCTCTCAGCAACCTCCACGCACGCCTGAGCAACCGCTTCTAACGCCTTCTCCTCGGGAAGTTCATCGGGAGGGCCTCCGGCTTCAACGAAGATCAAAGGCGTCTTCGTAGCCGGTCCGTGGTGAGTTACCTCGAGGCCTACTCGCCATTCATCCAATTTCAGCTCGGATGCCTGTTTTTGTAGAGCGTGTAGAGACGTGTAGAGAGCTGCTGCGCTCGTGGGTGATAAGGTTCTCGGCCGACCGCCCGCCGCCGCTTCGTTTCCCCAGTTTCCGACCGGGTGGGTTAGGAGCGCTCTGATGCCGGCCTCCGATTTATGAGCTGAGGCAACGATCGCGAGCTCTGGGTTAAGCTCTTCGCATAACCCGTCTCGATAGATGTGCTTTTCTTCTATTAGCTTTAGGAGGATTTCCCGTCTCCTGTATAGGTCTGGCCCTATTTCCTGGAAGCCGTGGATCTCGATGATCCGCTTAGCTATTTCAATCGATGTCGGATCGGCCTTCGACGCGACTATTACCCGCATCTCTCCGCTGAGAAGAAAAACGCA
>JAGGVM010000031.1 GCA_021157985.1 Nitrososphaerota archaeon
ACTCTAGAGGAGAAGAGGAAGAATTGGGAGGAGATCTCGAAGACCCTGAAGGACGATGAGAGAAAGGTGTATGAAGCGATCCTAGAGGCAGGCGGAATGATCAATCAGAGCGAGCTGCCGGAAAAGACGGGGCTATCCAAAACGAGTGTAAGCAGGGCCCTAGACCTCCTCGAGAGCAGGGGGCTGGTTGAGAGAAGGAGAAGAGGGATGGGGAACATAATCCTGCTGAAGTGATGTATTGGATGCGTGGTAGCCGTTATTCTCTAGAAAAAGCAGTATCCTGAGATGCCTTGGAATACCTTTCAGCCTTCCGACCGCCAAGCAGCAAGCGTTGATCAGCAAGCTGAAGGAGCTTTCGGAGATGAGCGGAAAGCTAGGATCTACGGGCAGATACTGCCTGCGATGTGATCTGCTATTCAAGCTGCCGGCAAGGCGATTAGAGGGCCTGAGGACAGAGCTGTGGTCTTCCTAGTCGATGACAAGTATAGGCCGCCTGAGATCAGCTTCCTATGCGGAGAGCCACCGCACCTCTCTAAGGTTGAAAGGCTGTTAAGGAAAAAATCGTTTTTGTCGGAATTTGTGGAGACGGTTTAGAAGAGGAGTTCAAAGATAGTTGAAATCGTATATAATCGGATAAAGAGCTTCTTTCCCTCTTTACAGGTGTAAGTAGGGCTGAATCACGGTTTTAGGTTTGAAGGGATCTGTGAGACTCACCCAAGTTTAGAATCTGTTGTTAAATCACTTTTATGAAAAGTTTATAAAGCCTATTTTCATGGACAGAATGTTATCAAAACGAAGGCCGTGGGTATGTAGGTTAATTCGCACATCCCCGTAATAAATCTTTAGACGCGGCAAGGGCTTCCGGGAAGAATTTATAGAATTCGCGGTAAAACTCTCTCGGGAATGGAGGCTAAGGCAATCTACAACTTCGCTTGCGCGAATTGCGGAGGCGAGATAACGGATGCGAGGCTTCTCGAGGTAGGAGTGTGCGAGAAGTGCTTGAGAGGGGCTGCGAGGAACATAATAGAGGCGGCGGAGAGGCTGAAGGCCGAGGGAAGGCTCGAGAAGCTCAGGGAGCTCCTAGACCTGCATTTAGCCTATGAGGAGTTCAGAGCATTCTTTAAGAGGGCTTTGGGATTCGAGCCCTGGGCTCTTCAAGAAGTTTGGGCTAAGAGAATCCTCTCGGGGGATAACTTCGCGATAGTTGCTCCCACGGGTATCGGGAAAACCGTTTTAGGCTTGATCATGGCCCTTCACCTCTTCTCAAAGGGAAAAAGATGCTACGTTATAGTTCCAAGCAGCATACTCGCCCAACAGCTCTACGAGAAGGCTTTGAAGTTCTCCGAGAACGCAGGCCTGAAAAACGCGGACAAGATCATCGCCTATCACGCAGGTCTCTCGAAGAAGGAAAGGGAGAAAGCGTTAGAGGAGATAGAGAAGAGGAAGAAGATCCTGCTCATAACGACGGACAGATTCCTAATCGACCACGGAGACCTCCTCGCCAACAAATACTTCGATTTCGTCTTCGTCGACGACGTAGACTCATTCCTGAAATCCCCCAAGAACATAGATAGAGCCGTTGGATTACTCGGTCTCAGACCCGAAGCAGTCGAGACCGCCGTGAAGCTCATCGAGCTGAGATTCAAGCTCGCTAAGGCGCCTAGCAAGGAGCTCTCCGAGAAATACAAGGAGCTCGAGAGAAGAGTTGAGGAGGAGAAGAAGAGGAGGAAAGGCGTCTTAGTCGTCTCGGGCGCGACGATAAGAGGGAAGAAGACTAGGAGGCTTATGATATTCGAGGAGCTACTCGACTTCGAGGTCGGGAGGTTCCAGGAATTCGTGAGAAACGTGGAGGACATGTACGTCGAGGCCGATGGAAAAGAAGTGATAGGGAAAACGGTTGAGCTCGTGAAGCGTCATGGAGGCGGATGCCTGGTTTTCACTCCGCACGCGCTTGGGAAAGCTTTCGCCGCCAAGGTCGCTGAAGCCCTGGAGAAGGCGGGGATAAAGGCATATCTCTACGAGAAGATGGAGGCGGATATTCTTCGGAGGTTCTCTGAGGGAGAAATCGACGTGATGATAGGTTTGGCGGCTTCCAGGAGCCCGCTCACGAGGGGAATAGACCTGCCCGAGAGGATAAGGTACGCTGTCTTCGCCGGAGTCCCCCGGAGAGAGATTCACATCGACCGAGATGAATACAACCCGACCAAGCTCCTCATCCTGATCAACAACCTCCTCCCCGTCCTCGATCGAAACAAGCGATCGAAAGCCGAGGTCGCGGCGGCGAAGCTCATGAAGATCGTCCCATTGAACAGGGAGCTCGTCGAGAAGATCAAGACAGCGGATGAAAAAGGCGAACAGCTTCAGGGATTCGAGAAATACGCCATGGACGTGATCCTCTCCGCTAAGAAGTTCTTGGAGGAAACCTTAACCCCCGAGCTCTTGGAGAAGGTGAGCGAGAAGCTCGACATAAAGCTGAGAACCGTCGAGGACGGGTTCTCCCTGATAATACCGGATACCACGGGATATATCCAGGCGTCTGGGAGGACTTCGAGGCTCTATCCATATGGCGTTGCGAAGGGGGCGAGCATAATCGTAGTCGATGATAAGAGGGCTTTCGAGGGATTGACGGCGAGGCTTAAGGCCCAGCTCGAGGAAATCGAGTTCACCCCCTACGACCCGAAAGCCGCCGAACTGGTCTTCAAGCAGATAGACGATGAAAG
>JAGGVM010000007.1 GCA_021157985.1 Nitrososphaerota archaeon
ACGATATGCTGAACTTCTTCGAGCTCCAATACCTTCTCGATCACGAAGTCCAGGATAACCTTTCCCCCGCCTAGGGGGAGAAGCGGCTTAGGAGTCGTCTTGGTGAGGGGCCAGAGCCTTTTCCCGTATCCCCCTGCAAGGATCACCGCAGTCAACTGCTTCACGATTATTCAAGAAAAACTCGAGAAGAAACGTTAAAAACTATTCGAATATGCGGATGACGAACTCTAGGACTTGATCACCCGCTTGATGTATTTCGGGGGTATGTAGTCGCTGAGGTATACTTCGTCGGTCGCTTTATAGAATTTCAGACCCTCCTTCCTGGCCCTTTCGGCGTCTATCTCGAGGATCACGGGGCGGCGCGTCCTCCTCAACCCAACCCGCCTCGCTATCTCCACGGTCGGCGAGAGGTGAACCCATCTACGCTTCATGGGCTTCAACCCTGTTTTCAAGATCTCGGAGACGGCCTCCGGAGTCGTTCCATGATATAGGACTTTGACTGATCGATCTTCCTCGAGCTCGAGCTCGACGGGTATGCTGTGGCCGTAGAGAGCCCGTATCTTCCCGTCCTTGATCTCGAACCGCTTTCTCTCACCCCGGTCGACGACCTCCCTGATTAAATCCTCGTCAACCCATGGAAACCGCTCCCTCAACTTCTCTAATAAGGCTGATAGGTCCACGAAACCGTCTTCCCTAATCCTTAGACCTTTAGGATTATGCCTTAGCAAGTAGCTCATGTACTTGCTGATCACGGTCTTAAGCCTGTTATCGTTCCTCAAAGCGGGTCTCCGTTTAGCCGATTAACTTCAGAGATCGTTATTACTTTTTCCCGTGGATAAAAATGTGGAATGTTTTAGGGCGCTATCGCGCAGCTTATCGTGACGGATACTGAAATCTTGCTCTCTCCGGGGATTATCGGTGTTTGACTGACGCCGCCTTCATAGGCCAATTTGACTACCGGTGGAACCGTGTACTGCGGGGAGAGGTTAACGACCTCGACCTTGACTACGTGCATTCCCAAGGCTTCGGCAGCTGCCTTGGCTTTCCCCATAGCGTCGTTGATCGCGGCCTTGATCGCCGCCGAGGTCAGCTCCTTCTTCTTTTCAGCTGATAAAGTGAACTGAAGCCCGTATAGCTTATCGGCGCCGGCCTTCATCGCGGTGTCGATTATCTTTCCGACGAGAGTCACATCGGATACCTCGACCCTCAGCGTGTAGGATGCCTCGTAGTCCACGAGCTTCGGGGGCTTCTGGTTCCAATCGTATCTCGGCGTTACGTAGATCCCGGTCGTCTCCAAGTTTTCATCGGTTAATCCGAGCTGCTTGAGGGCTGAGATGACTGAGGACGTTTTAGACGAGCACTTCTCCAACGCCTCGGAGGCCGTCTTGCCGTATCCGAGCGAGACGAAGCTTATCACCGCTTTATCCGGCGCCGCTGAGACCACTCCCTGCCCCGAGACGGTTAGCCGAGTGTTGTTGCTGGTTTTAGCGATCGACGTCGTTATGGTTTCTCCCGCCGCGTAGCCCGATGTAAAGGCTAGAATGGAGATGGCTAAAGCGATTACGGCGATTATTCCGATTCCCGCCATTACGGCGGCCGACCCGTGGTTCATCGAATATAGGATGGCTTCGGATCATTTAATACCTCTCAACAGAACAGCCTGTTCGTATTCTGAGAACAGTTAGGGATCGAAGAGGGAATTGGTGGACCGGGCGGGATTTGAACCCGCGACCTCCCGCACGCCAAGCGGGCGATCTCCCAGCTGATCTACCGGCCCCTAGATCCGATTCTGGATTAACTCGTCTTTAAATTTTTGCGCCCCTGCCTGCTTTAATCCGGCTTAGGAGTGCAGTTTCTTCGGCTTTGTCCAGTTATATTTCCTCCACTTCTTCGAGGCCCCGAACCCGCAGTAAGAACACCGTCCCTTCTTAATGTTGAAGGAGTGTCTTCCGCAGCGTCTGCACCTGATGTGAACGACCTTATTCCTCTTCCCGAAGGATGGAGTTCCCTTCGTCACTGGCCTTCACCTTCCTTAACTGTCGGCGAGATCATCATGACGTTGTCTCCGCGGATGACGATCATCCCCAAGCGCTTCTGGGGCGAGTTATCGTTCGAGATCTCCTCGGCCTGCTCGAGAACTAGGTTCATGTGCTGGTCGTAGCCCTGCAGGACTCCCCTGAGGATCTTTCCTCCCCTGAGCCTGACGAGCACCGTGTTCCCGAGGCTCTTCGACAAGACCTTTAACGAGATATCCGCGGACAACCTCTCAGCCCGTTTTCACAGCATTAGCCGCTAATATTAATCTTTACTGCATCCACCTGGAATAAAACGGTAATCCGGGATCCAATACTGGGAGAGTGTATTAGGTCGTGCGGCGGAGCTATCTTTTTCTCTGAGAGACGGCCTGTTTAGAGGTGGAGGATTCGCATGCGGGGAGAAGACGAGAATATCTTGGAGGAAATTGAGAGAGAAGTTCAGAAAATTCTGAGCAGGGAGCGGGAGAAGAGGAAAATGGAGGAGAAGCCGCTGAAAATACGTTACTTCAAATCCGTTGACCGGGAGACTCTCAGGAAGCTTATAGAGGGACTCGAGCCGGAGGGGGCCGTTCTCATAGCGTTGAAGGCCTCCGATCTCGAAAGCATCAAGGAGGAAGTCTCCGAGCTCGCTAAGCGCGCGAGAGAGCTTAACGGCGAGATTTACTTGATCCGTTGGCCAATCCTACTCGTCACGCTGGGGGGAACGGAGCTCGAGATTCACGAAGGCTAGCTCCTGCTCTCCAAGGTTATTGACTCAAGGTTTTGAGGAGCGTATATCCGAGTTCCCGGGAGGATCTTCGAGGCTCCCTTCGCCAAGCTCATGACGGCCTCCGGCTCACCGTGCACTAGGATAAGCTTTCTAGGCTTAGGCTTGAACGCTCTGAGGTAGCTGAGGAGCTGCTGCCTACTCGAGTGGCCTGAGAACCCGTCCACCTTGTTCACCTCGAGCTTTACGTTAACGATCTCGGTTTTACCCGATTCATCGAT
>JAGGVM010000121.1 GCA_021157985.1 Nitrososphaerota archaeon
ACCCTATTGCGAAGAGGAAGCCCGGGAAGATCAAGGTTTCAACAAGAAAGATTAACGCTTGCTGTACCATTCTCTCCCATACCTCCTAAGCTTCTCCAGATCCCAAACCTCACTCTTTTTCTTTTCATGATCCACTATTAAGACCCTGTCCATGCAGGCGAAGCAGGGATCGATCCCGGCCAATACTATAGGCACATCCGCTATGTATCCTCCGACGAGCATCTTGCAGAGGGCTGGAATATTGGCGAGAGTAGGCGTCCTAACCTTATACCGCTCAGGCTTATCGGTTCCATTGGATCTCGCGTAGTGCATGAGTTCTCCTCTCGGCGCTTCCACTCTGGAAAGAGCTTCCGCGGGCGGGATCCTCGGCTTAACCCTGATCTTTATCTCGCCGTCTGGAAGCTTTTTCAAGGCTTCTCTCGTTATGTTTATGCTTTCTAAGATTTCTTCGGCTCTCACGATTATCCTCGCGAAGCAGTCGCAGCCATCGCTCGTTATCACGTTAAAGGGTGTTTCGTCATAAGCGGCGTATGGATCGTCTGCTCTGACATCTCTCTTCACTCCGCTGGCCCTGGCGGTTGGACCGACCGCGCCGTATTTTATCGCATCCGCCTTGCTGAGGATGCCGACGTCGACCGTCCGCTTAAGCACTGATGGCTCTTTCTCGATCATCTTGATGTATTCCTTGGTTCTGGCCTCGAGTACGTTGAGTCCCTTAAGGATCTTGTCCACGTGCTCGCTGTTCAGGTCCCTCCTGACTCCCCCGATTGTGTTCATGGCGTAGTTAACCCTGTTCCCCGAGATCAGCTCCAAGAGATCCATCACGATCTCCCTGTCTCTCCATACATACATGAAGAGCGTGTCGAAGCCTATCTCATGCGCTGCGACTCCGAGCCATAACATGTGGCTGTGAATGCGCTCGAGCTCGGCCGTGATAACCCTGATGAACTTCGCCCTTGGAGGAGGCTCCACCCCCAATAGCTCCTCAACCGCCTGGACGTAGCACGTCGTATGCGCGTCCGAGCAGATTCCGCAGATCCTCTCAGCTAAGTAAAGGTTCTGGATATACGTCCTGTTCTCCATCGCCTTCTCTATTCCCCTGTGAATGTAGCCTATTCGGACTCTAACATTCTTCACGTATTCGCCCTCGGTTTCGAGTAGGAAGCGTTCAGGCTCTTTGAGGGCCGGATGCTGGGGACCTACTACGATCTTCACCATGGATCCGCTCACTTCCCGCTCACCCCCGACTTCTCAACAAGCTCCCTTAGCTCCTCGAAGCTCTTATCCTTCCTAAGCGGATAAACGCCGCTTGGCCAATCATCCGGGAGCAGGAGAGGAGATAGATCGGGATTCCCTTCGAAAACGACCCCTAACAGATCGTGAACTTCCCTCTCATAGATTCCGGCCGGGTCATATATATCCGCGACCGTGTCTATCCTCGGATCTTTCTTGGATACCTTCGTCTTTATGGAGAGCTCGATGGAGTTCTCGTAGGCGACGTGGTAAATGAGCTCGATGTCCTCGCCGACGTCCAACCCCGTTATCGCCGATATGTGGTCGAATCCCAGCTCATTTTTGACGTAGGTCAAGACTTCTCTGAGATCCTTTCCATCGATCTCCACGAATATCCTCCTAGCTCTTTGAATCCTTGGATCACGTACTCTCCTACCAAACCTTTCTTCGAGCTTTTTCACGAATTCTTCTTCTCTGCTCATTTCTCTTTCTCCTCCGTCTCTATCTTCTTGAGGAGCTTAGCGAATCCCTCGATTATCGCCTCGGGTTTCGGGGGGCAGCCGGGGACGTAGACATCCACGGGAAACAATTTATCGACTCCTCCTATCACGTTGTATCCATCCCAGAAGGGCGCGCCGCTCACAGCGCAAGTCCCTATAGCTATGACGTACTTCGGCTCCGGCATCTGCTCGTAGATCCTTAGAAGTCTGTCCTTTATTTGGTGGGTGACCGGCCCGGTTACCGCGAGGATATCCGCGTGCCTAGGGCTTCCCTTCAAGACTATGCCGAATCTCTCTACATCGTATCTGGGGGTTAACGCGGCTAGAAGCTCTATGTCGCATCCGTTGCATCCGCCTGTGTTGAAGTGGATTATCCAGGGAGATTTAGTTCTAGCCCACTTGAGGATCTTTGATCCGCCTTCCTGATCGCTCAACTCCCTTCACCTCTTTTTTATCACGAATAAGGTGGATGCTAATGTTATAAGAGCATATATTATCGCGTAAACGACCGCGGTGTTATACGATATCGCGAGCATGAAGGCGACCACGTCGAAGACCAAGAAATACACGGCGAAGATGAAGAATCTTTCCAAGTTTATTCTAGCATTTCCCTCGTACGGCAAGTCTTCGCCGCAGCTATAGGGAGACACCTTGTCCTTTGTGATCCTGCCTTTAATCGAGTACTTGCCCCCGATCCAGAAGATGAGGACCGAGACTATGAAAGCTAAAGTGAACGCAATAGGCAGTAGCAGAAGTTCATAGGTCATGCTCTCAGATTCCCCACTTCTTCGATCCGTGATCATCGTTAATAGTTTTTCCTCGGGCTTTCAGGAAAGATTTTTAAAAAAGCTGATTGCTAGAACAGCTGAACAATCAAGGTTCTGTTTTGAAAACTAGGTGGTCGTTATGCTAGCGGACGTTGTCCAGCTTTTGCTGATCGCTTTAACGATCATCTCCGCCGTTCTCTCCATAGAGGTCAAGAACCTGTACAAGGCCGTGATCTTCTTCGCCCTCATGTCCATATCAATAGGCGCGATCTTCTGGCTACTGAACTCCCCCTACCTAGCGGTTTTCCAGCTCACAGTTTACTCGGGGGCGGTCGTGGCCCTCCTCTTAGCCGTCGTCATGTTGACCGTTGGAAAGGAGCGTGAAATGAAGTGAGCGATGAAGGCATTCAGGTCGCGGGAATAATCCTGGCGGTCATCCTAGCGGTCTTCGCGGTCATGATCATAGCTCGGCAAGCGTTTCCCGTCTTCGAGTATGCGAAGTCCAGAGCTCTTTTCGAGATTCAGGGAGACCTTGGCCAAAGATCCGGAGTCTTCCTCTGGGACGCCCGCTCGATCGATATAGTGGCTCAAGCGTTCGTTCTCTTCGCGTCTGCTCTTGGCTGCTTAGCGATCTTAAAAGCTGAGAGGCGGTAACCATGATAAGCTATTCTATCTACCTAGCCGGCGCGGCGGTGCTTTATCTCACAGGAATCTACGCGTTGATAACGAAGAGGAACTTGATCCGGTTGATCATGGGCATAGAGATGCTCGTTAACGCGGCGCACATAAACTTCATAGCCTTGGCCTCCTACTGGCGGCCGGGCTTCGTGGACCCCCTGGCAACGGCGATAGTCACGGTATCGATCGGCGTCGCCGGGTGCATCGGCGCGGTCTTCCTCGCCTTCGCGATATATGCTTACAAGCATTATGGTACGCTTGACGTTAGGCGTATGAGAGAGCTGAGGGGATAAGAAATGTTGACGGCAGTTCTAGACACGTTATTCTTATTCGCCTTGATCGCTCCGATAGTAGGCATCTTAAGCCCGAGAGAAAGATCCCATCTAGTAAGTGGGTCGGTGGCTTTGATAGGGTTACTGGCAGCCGCGGTTTTTCTCACGAACTTCCTTTCCCGGGTTTTCGCTAAGCCTATTGAGGTGCCTTTAGGGGCAGGCTTGGTTAACGCTGTCCTCGTGGTTGATATTCCGGGACTCTTCATAGGCTTCCTAGCAGTATCGATCGGCATCCTCGTGGTTCTCTATTCGCTCAAGTTCATGGAGAGGGATTCCGGGACTCCCTTCTACTTCGGTTTACTGACCTTGATGGTGGCGGGGATGGTCGGAGTAGGGTTCGCGGGCGATCTCTTCACCTTATTCGTTTTCTGGGAGCTGATGTGCATATCCTCCTACGTCTTAGTAGGGTTCAGGACGCAGGTGAAAGAATCGGTTGAGGCGGCGGTAAAGTATATAGTGATGAGCGCGGCGGGATCGGCGACGGCGCTCTTCGGGATGTCAATGCTATACGGCTTGACCGGGACGCTCAACTTAGTCGGCCTCGCATCCGCTCTCGCCTCCGCGAAAGGAGGTTTCTGGCTCTACGCCGCCCTCGCGATGTTGATAACCGGTTTCGGAGTGAAAGCCGCGATCGTCCCGCTTCACACTTGGCTTCCAGACGCCTATACGGCTGCTCCCTCCCCAGTTTCCACCATATTGGCAGGTGCTTCGACCGAGCTCGCGGTCTTTGTGGTCGTTAAGTTATTGTTCTTCGTTTTTCCGGCTTTACGCGGGAGTTGGGTCATGTTCTTCGCCACTTTCAGCGTTCTCAATATGCTGCTCGGAAATGTCGTGGGGCTGCTTCAAAACGACGTTAAAAGAATCCTCGCCTACTCCAGCATCGCGCACATAGGATATATATTCATA
The DNA here is from genome assembly GCA_021157985.1 of Nitrososphaerota archaeon. Taxonomy (GTDB): domain Archaea; phylum Thermoproteota; class Nitrososphaeria_A; order Caldarchaeales; family Wolframiiraptoraceae; genus Wolframiiraptor. The sequence continues at coordinate 4,417 of JAGGVM010000121.1, forward strand.
GGAGTCGCGGCCGGCACCCAGCTCGGCTTAACCGGAGCTCTCCTCCACATATTCAATCACGGATTATTGAAGGCGTTAGCCTTTCTCTGCATCGGCGCGATAATATACAGGCTCGGGGCCAGGACTCTCGACGATATAGCCGGGATTGGGAGGAAAATGCCGGTAACCGCCTCCCTGTTCATCCTAGCTATTCTAGGCTTGATAGGCATGCCCCCGCTTAACGGATTCATAAGCAAGCTAGTTCTCTTCACCTCAAGCCTCGACGCGGGTATGCTCTGGCTCGGTGTACTCTTGGTGATCTTCAGCGCCGTATCGACGGGCTACTACCTCCGGATCCTGAAAGCCTTGATTGCTCCCCCGAGCGGGAGGGTCTCCGAGGCCAGGGAGGCGCCCGCCCTGCTGCTAATACCCATGATAGTCTTAGCGTTCCTAGTGATTTTATTCGGCGTGTGGCCCGATCCGCTTCTCTCCTTCGCGAAGTCTTCTTCCTCATGGCTAATGGAGGTTGGGAGATATGCTTAGCGGGTTCAGCCTCAACTACGCTCCATGGCTCTGCTGGCTTTTCCCCTTCATAGGCGCGTTGCTCGCGGTTTTGATCGGGCGGGAAGAAGACGTAAAGCTGAAGGGCTCGATAGCGGCGTTATTCACCTTCCTCGCCTGGGTAATGGCGCTCCTAATGCTTCCGGACGCGCTGACCGGAGGAACCCGGGACATCAGGTTCGCGTGGATAAGCCTGCCCTATGGAAAACCCGTGGGGATCGGCGTCTTAGTGGATCCGCTCAGCGTGATAATAGCGAACATCGTGGCCTTCATCAGCTTCCTAGTCCTAGTTTACTCGATAAAGTACATGGAAGGAGAGCCCGGGCAAGCCCGCTACTGGGGCCTCATGTCATTCTTCGTCGGCGGAATGCTCCTGCTCGTCCTATCCGATAACTTCATCTCCTTCTTCGTAGGCTGGAAGATAGTAGGCTTATGCAGCTATGCTTTAATCGGACACTACTACAGGGATGAGAGAAAGTATTGGATCGGGGGGCCGCCGCCCTACCCATTCCAGAAGCCCTCACTCTGCGGTTTGAAAGCGTTGCTGGTCACGACCTTCGGAGACGTCTCGATGCTCGCCGGGACCCTGATAATATACCTCTACGCTGGAACGTTCAACTTCGTTGAATTATTCTCGACGACTAACGTTTGGATGGCGAAGATGGCGGCGGATCCCGGAGTTCTCACCCTTACGATCCTACTTCTGCTCGGAGGCCCGATAGCCAAGTCCGCTCAATTCCCGCTTCACACCTGGCTACCCGAAGCAATGGCGGGACCGACGCCGGTTTCAGCCCTAATCCACGCCGCGACCATGGTCAAGGCCGGAGTATTCATAGTCGCCAGGCTCTTCCCGATATTCTTCAGCGGATACTGGGTGAACGGCTTCTCGGAGGCTTACACATTCTTCCCTGTGCTAGCTGTGTTAGGCGCGGTCACGGCGTTTCTGACCGCCGCCGAGGCCATGGCAGCGCTCGAGCTGAAGAAGATCCTCGCGTACTCGACGATGAGCCAGATAGGCTACATGATGCTCGGCCTCGGAGTAGCCGGAATGAGCGCAAACGCCGCGCTGACGGGTTACGTCGGAGGAATCTTCCACCTACTGAGCCACGCCCTCTTCAAGGCAGCCCTCTTCCTCGCCGCCGGAGTAATCCTGCACGCAACCGGCTCCATCTACATCCACGAAAAAGCCCTAAGCAGAAAAC
>JAGGVM010000104.1 GCA_021157985.1 Nitrososphaerota archaeon
CGAGCATAACCAAGTACGCTGACGCGATCTGGTTCATGAGCCTCCTCAACAGCGTCGACCACTACTTCATAATCGGCGCCCAATCGCAAGGAGCTGTCCTCGTCAAGCGATACGGGCTCGAAGCAATCCCGCTAGGCTACATAATCTTCGGAGGAGATACTGCGGTAGCCGCCATGGGCAGAGCCCTCCCGCTTCCAATGAACCACGGAGAAGTAGCGGCATGCTACGCGCTCGCAGCTCAATACCTCGGAATGAGGTTCGTTTACTTGGAGGCGGGATCCGGGGCGGAGAAACCTCTCCCACCATCGACGATTAAAGCAGTTAGAGAGGCCGTGGAGATACCGCTTATCGTCGGCGGCGGTATTCGCAGCGTTGGAGACGTCGACCGCGTTCTCGGAGCCGGAGCAGATATCATAGTTACGGGCACCGTTGCGGAGAAGGATTTCGAGTCGCTTCAGAAGATAGTTAGAGCTGTTAAGGGGTTCTCCGGCGGCAAAAAGCTATAAACAGGGCATTAACATACAATAGCTCGAAATGCCGGATCCCAGAGTTTCTAATCTCGCCAAGCTCTTAGTCGAATATTCTGTTTCTATCAGGAAGGGAGACGAGGTTCTAATAAGGGCGGGAATAGACGCGCTTCCCCTCGTCCGCGAGCTCTACAGGGAGATAGTGAGTAGGGGAGGTTACCCGCATCTAGAGATCAACGACGGAGTCCTACAGGAAGCCTTCTACCGATATGCGACCGACGACGTCTTGAAGCACCTCTCACCGATAGATGAATACATAATGGAGCACGTGAACGCCACGATCTCAATAGTATCAAACAATCACACGAAGCCTCTGATAGGAATCGAGCCGGGGAAGCTCAGGATGAGGCAGGCCGCATCGGCGAAGCTAACCGAGATCTTCATGCGTAGGCAGTCAACCGGAGACTTGAGATGGACGGTCTCCATTTACCCGACCTATGCTCTCGCGCAGGAAGCCGGCATGGGCCCGATAGAATACGAAGACTTCGCCTATCGCGCGTGCATGGTCGATAAGGAGGACCCGGTTGCCGAGTGGAGGAAGCAGGCTGAAAATCAGGAAGCAGTTATCAAGCTTCTGAGCAAGATCGATGAGTTGAGGGTCGTCGCAGGTGAGACCGATTTGACCTTAAAGGTCGGTGGAAGAACGTGGATCAACGACGACGGAAAGCATAACATGCCCGGCGGAGAAGTCTTCTCAGCTCCAGTGGAAGATGCTGTGGATGGAGTGGTGAAGTTCGATTACCCCGCGGTTTGGAGGGGAATAGAAGTGGAAGGTGTTAGGTTCAAGTTTAGACGCGGAGAAGTGGTCGAGGTTTCGGCGGAGAAGGGAGAAGAGAAATTGAAGGAGATAATAAGGACCGATGATGGGGCGAAGAGGTTGGGAGAAGTCGCCTTCGGATTGAACTATAACATAACGAGGGGGACGAAGCAGATATTGTTCGATGAGAAGATCGGTGGAACGATGCATATGGCGCTTGGAGCGGCTTACCCCGAGACAGGCGGCAAAAACAAGTCGGCGATCCACTGGGACTTCGTCCTCGATCTGAAGAAAGGGAAAGTTTACGGAGACGGAGACCTGATCTACGAGAACGGCCGCTTCCTACTCTGACAATCCCCTTATATACTTCCCTGAGAGAAGATTTAGAAGGCTGAAAGATGGAGACCTTCGAGAGAGTTTCAACCGGCATTCCTAAGCTCGATCAAATGCTCGGCGGAGGGCTGCTCAAGGGGAGAACATACCTCGTCTCGGGTGAAACGGGGGTCGGAAAAACCATTCTCAGCCTGCAGTTCATTCTCGACGGATTGAAGAAGGGAGAGCAGTGCATCTACGTCTCCTTGGATGAGCGGATAGAGGGAGTCCTCAGGGGCGCGATGTCGCTGGGGTGGAACCTCTGGGAATACGTGGACTCAGGGCTCTTCTATCCCTTCGAGTTCAGGCTTTACGCGGAGGACTTGAGGAAATTCGGGAAAGAGAGCAGAGCGTTCGTCGACGCCTTAGCGAAGATAGCCCATGGAAAAAACGTTACGAGGATAGTCTTGGACCCGATCTCGGCGCTGGCCGCGGGAGCGAGAGAAGAGCTCGTCATCCGGGAATACCTCAGGGAAATAGTCAACATGATCGAGGAGAGGCTCGGCGCGACGACCTTAATGACCTGCGACATCCCTACGGGCTCGAATAAGCTCAGCAGGTTCGGGTTCGAAGAGTTTCTTTCATCGGGCGTGATCGTCCTCGGGATAACGAGGTTCTATGGAAAACTACTCAAAACGATTTACGTGAGGAAGATGAGGTGGAGCAAAGTCGATCCAGCGATCTACACCTTTGAGATAAGGCCCATGGAGGGAATCGTGATCCTCGAGCCGTTGTCGGAGGAAATGGATAAGTCGCTTATAGGCCCTTAGAAGCCAAATTATTTATTAACAAATTAGTGGAGAGCTGAGCACGGAGCCCGAAGCATCGGTGATCGATCATGGGTAAGGTTTCAAAGGGTGTTAAGTGCTCGGTGATCGGGTGTAATGAGCCTGCTGTTAAGTCGATAGCGGCTCAGAGGATTCCATCGAGCATGAAGGTCGAGGCATCGGGCAGGAGGGTGTATCTCTGCGAGAAGCATTATAAGGAATTCAAGAAATTGACGAAGAAGGAGCGGATGGTGGAGAAGTGGAGATATGCCGGCGTCTAGATTTTCCTTCGGAGGGGGAGAAAGGTGAAGATAGTTCAGCTTCACGTGGACTACGTCGAATACGAGCCCGTCAGGCCTGAAAGCAGCGTTTACGAGGAAGCTGAAAGGAAAAAGCATCGAATCGAAGAAGCGCTCCTGCTCCTAACCTCAGTCGAAAAAGGCGATGACCGAAGACTCGGAGAAAAAGCCGTGGAAGACGCCGCCGAGTTCATGAAGGAGCTGAAGATCCCGAGGCTCGTGATTTATCCCTACGCGCATCTCAGCACGAACCTCGCCTCGCCGGGAGAAGCCCTAGAAGTCTTGAAGGCCATGAGGGAGAAAGCGGAGGAAATGAGGCTCGAGGCTTACTCGGCTCCCTTCGGATGGAATAAGAAGCTCTCGATCTCAGTTAAGGGTCACCCGCTCGCGGAGCAGCTTCGAAGCTATACTCCTGAAACAGTTCGAGAAAAGAGCGAGGAAGAAGTGCCGCAAGCCCTCTTGATGGAAGAAAAGCTGGAGTCTTACTGGTATATTTTGACGCCTGATGGAGAGGTGGTGCCGGTTGAGCAGTTCGACTTCAAGGGGCATGAGAACTTAGAGGTGTTCGCGAGATATGAGATGCAGAAATCGAGAGCCGTCCTCGAGCAGCCTCCCCACGTATCCCTGATGAAGAGGCTTGAAATAGCCGATTATGAGCCGGCGAGCGATCCCGGCAACCTCAGATGGTATGCGAAGGGAAGACTGATCAAGAGCCTGCTCGAGCAATACGTTACCCAGAAAGTGATCGAGTACGGTGGAATCGAAGTCGAGACCCCGATAATGTATGACATGAGCCACCCGGCGTTGAAGAAGTACCTCCATAAGTTCCCCGCGAGGCAATACGTGATCCCGGTTGAGGATAAAAAATATTTTCTGAGGTTTGCCGCCTGCTTCGGCCAATTCCTGATCGCGAAAGACATGCAGCTATCCTACAAGCATCTCCCGATCTGGCTCTACGAGCTCACGAGATACAGTTTCAGGAGGGAGAAGAGCGGCGAGCTCGTGGGATTGAAGAGGCTTAGAGCGTTCACGATGCCGGATGTCCACGCTTTATGCAGGGATATCGAGCAGGCTAAGGAGGAGATGAAGAAGAGGCTTAGGCTCAGCATGGAAGTCATGGAGGGAATAGGCTTCGGGAGAGACGACCTAGAGATGGCGATAAGGTTCACGAAAGACTTCTATGAAAGCCATAGAGACTTCATCTTCGAGCTCGTCAGGATGTTCGGGAAACCCGTCTTAGCCGAGATGTGGAACGAGAGATACTTCTACTTCGTCCTGAAATGGGAGTTCAACTTCGTGGATAATCAGCGGAAAGCCGCGGCCCTCTCAACCGATCAGATCGACGTCGAGAACGCGAGGGCTTATGGAATAACCTACGTGAACGAAAAAGGGGAGAAGGAGTACCCGATAATATTGCATTGCTCGCCTAGCGGCGCGATCGAGCGGGTTATCTACGCCCTCCTCGAAAAAGCCTACATGAAGATCGAGAAAAACGAGAAGCCCATGTTCCCGATATGGCTTTCACCCACTCAGGTCAGGATCATACCCGTGAAATCCGATTATCTCGAGGACGCTTTGGAGCTGATGAAGAAGCTCGAGGAAAGCGATGTGAGAGTGGACGTGGATGATCGAGATGAAACCGTTGAGAGGAAGATAAGGGACGCGGAGACTGAGTGGATTCCCTACGTCGTCGTCTACGGCGAGCGAGAGAAGAAAAGCGGCGTATTGAGCGTTAGAGTGAGAGAAACCGGAAAACTTGAGAAGATGAGAGTCGAAGAGCTCGCGGAGAAGATCAGGGAAGCCGTGAAGAACAGGCCGTTTAAGAAGCTCCCGCTCCCGAAGCTCCTATCTCGAAGACCATCGTTCCGGTGACCTCGGCATAACTATTACTCCCTCGCCGGGCTCTCCAACGGCCACGTAGGCCCCCCTTAAGTAAAGTAAGCCTACTAAGGCGCATGTAGCAGCGTCTAAGACGTGGATATCCGCGTCCTCCGGAATCCCTTTGAGCCCGAGGGAAGCCAATCCGGCTCTGAGCCCGCGTCGATCCTTCTTACTCGGCAGACCTAAAATTTTCTGAGCACCCCTGGGGAAAACCTCTATCACCTCGTATCCAAGCCCGCTCAGCGAATCCTTCAGCTTGACCGCTCTCTCGGTCAACATGCGCATCCCCCCGAGAACTGGAGGAAGAGGGCGAAGCCCCATCCGCTTCAGATCTCTATCGCATTTTCTCATCGATTCGCCGGGTGGAGGACTGCTAAGAGGAGCATCAACCGCGACCACTCGGGGATCGAACCTCCGAACGAAGGAAAGGATCTCCTCATCGGATCTCGCCCTCGTCGCAGAGCACCTGAGCGCCGGATCGAGATAACACAGGCCGGTAACCCTCTTAGGAGATCCGGCTAAATCGACCCCGACAACGCCCTTCTTCAACTCGGCCAAGAAACGAAAAAACCATAAATAAATCAAATAGGCTCAGAAAGAGCGGGGCCCGTAGCTCAGCCAGGTGGAGCGCCGGGCTCTTAGCCCTCGGGATGAAGGAGAGAAACCCGGGGGTCGGGGGTTCAAATCCCCCCGGGCCCGCATTGTGTTTTGGTTAGGTTCGGATTTTTGCTCTGAGTTTTGGGCTTTTCAGGACCTCGGGGTTTAGGATCCAGAGAGGTTTTTCGCCTTTGAGTATCCGCATGGCCTCCGCTATGGAGTATTCGTCCATCAGCGAGAAGCTCTTCGTGGTGCCGGAGGCGATGTGCGGGGTTAGGATCACGTTATCGAATTGGAAGATCGGGTGGTCGGGCGGTATCGGCTCGGGATCGAAGACGTCGAGCGCGGCGAACTCGACTATCCCCTCCTTCAACGCCCAGACGAGGGCATCGGTGTCCACTATCGCTCCTCTCGCCGTGTTTATCAGGTATACTCCGCGCTTCATCTTCGAGAACTCTCTGCGGCCGATCATGTGCCTGGTTTCCTCGGTGAGCGGGGCATGGATCGTTATGACGTCGGAGAACTTCAGCAACTCGTCTAAGCTCGATACGGGCTCGCCGCCGACGGACCTTATCAGGCTTGGGGGAATGTATGGATCGTAGACGAAGATCTTCTTCGGCTTGAAGGGCTTGAGGAGCTCGAAGACCCTGAAGCCTATGTTGCCTAAACCGATTATCCCTATGGCCAAGTCCTCGATCGAGGGACTCACCAAAGCCTTAAGCCCCTCGATGTCCCGAGACGCCCACCCACCTCTCCTCACATATTCATCGGCTTTATGCACCTTTCTCAAAGCAGTTAGAAGGAGGGCCACGGCCATCTGGGCGACGGAGTCCTTGAGAACGATCGAGGGAAGCCTGGAAGCGATTACCCCCTCCTCGGTCGCGTCCTCCAGCACCAAGTTATCGTATCCAACGCCCCATCTTACAACGGCCTTAAGCCTCGGGAGCAATCTGAAGACACGTTTGTTGTAGATCAGGGTGGCCGCGGCTATCACGACGTCGACTTCTCCCAGCTTCTCCCTTATCTCATCATCCGGAGCATCCCTGGCTATCGATACTCGGATGAACTTAACGTCCTCCGATCCAGCGAGCTTAGCCGGATCCGTGTACAAGCCGAAGAACCTTAGATTAACCACGCCGATTACATGGCTCATGGGAGATCTATTGATTGATCCTAGTTATCGTTTTCTCTTCGAAGAAGCTGATCGGAAATCCTTTTAAATTGTTTTATCATTAAAAACTTGGCTCTTCTCGGGGGGGAGAATCTGAGTGGCGAAGATGAAAGTGTTGGGGCGGCACATAATAGCGGAACTGCATGGATGCGACCCCGATCTACTGACGGA
>JAGGVM010000105.1 GCA_021157985.1 Nitrososphaerota archaeon
GGGTATACGGGTGCTTAGGTTCTCCCAGAACCTCTTTAGCCGGTCCTATTTCGAGGATTTTCCCGACGTACATTACCCCGACGTAGTCGGCCATGAACCTGGCGAGGTGAATGTTGTGGGTGACGAAGAGATAGGTGGCGTTCCGCTTCTTCTGGAGGTCTATTAGCAGGTTGAGTATCTGAGCCTGGACCGAGACGTCGAGGGAGCTCGTGGGCTCGTCGAGGAATATGAACTCAGGGTCTAGGGCTATTGCCCTCGCGATCGCCACTCTCTGAAGCTGGCCTCCGCTGAGCTCGTATGGATATCTATGAACGAATTCGGCGGTTAGCCCAACGTCTTCCAAAAGCTGGACAACCCTATCCATTATCTCCTCTTCGCTTAGATCCGTGTGAATCTTGAATGGGTCGGCGATTATCTGCCCTATGGTCTTCCTCGGGTTCAGGGAGAGGTATGGGTCTTGGAAGACTGCTTGGAGCTTTGGGCGCAGGGGTTTGAACTCGCTGTATTTCAGCTTCGTGATATCCACTCCGTTGAATATTACCTGCCCAGCGGTGGGCTCTAAGATCCTCAGGATGCATCTGCCGACCGTGGTTTTTCCGCTTCCGCTTTCCCCTACGAGGGACATGATCTTTCCTTTCTGGATCTCGAAGGAGACGTCGTCGACGGCGTGGACATAGAGGGGTTTTCTCAGGAAGCCGGTTCTCACGGGGAAATATTTTTTCAAATTCTTAACCTTAATGAGGGGCTCAGCCATATTCCTCACTCCTCCCTAAACCGATGAATAGAGATGGCATGCAACGAAATGGTTTTTCCTCACTTCTATCATCTCGGGCCTGACCTCCTTGCAGATGGGTTTTGTCTCCTGGCATCTGGGGTTGAATATGCATCCGGAGGGCGGGTTAATGAGGTTCGGGACGCTGCCGGGAATGGTCGGAAGCTTACTTCTGGTCTCATTGAATCTGACGACCCTAAGGAGTCCTCTCGTATAAGGGTGAAGCGGGTTTTTGAAGATCTCGTGGACGTCGCCTACTTCAACTATTGTCCCGGCGTACATTATGGCCACTCTGTCGCATGTTTGTGCGACGACTCCGAGGTCGTGGGTGATGAGGATAGTGGTCTGATTGAACTGCTGCTTTAAGTGCTGCATTAGTTCGAGTATTTGAGCTTGGATTGTTACGTCCAGGTTTGACGTCGGCTCATCAGCGATCACGAGCACGGGGTTTTTAGCGAGAGCTATCGCTATCATCACCCTCTGTCTCATTCCACCGCTGAGCTCGTGGGGATAGTTGTTGTAGAATTTCTCCGCCTCGGGTATCCCCAGTTTAGTCAAGAGCTCTATGGCCCTCGTCTTCGCCTCGTCCTTACTTGTCCCCTCTCTGACGATTATCGCCTCGGCTATCTGGTCTCCGACTTTCATTACGGGGTTGAGAGCGGCGGCGGGGTTCTGGAAAATATACGCGAGCTTATCCCTCCTTATGAGCCTCATTTCTTCGGGCGTCTTTCCGACGAGTTCCTCCCCATCTAATACTATGCTTCCTTTGATTATTTTCGCGTTATTCGGGAGCAAACCGGCGACCGCGTGGCCCAGCGTCGATTTTCCGCACCCGGTTTCTCCGACAAGCCCTATCGTTTCTCCTCGGCTGATCTTTAGGGAGATCCCGTTTAACGCGTGTACGACGCCGGCGTAGGTATAATAATTAACGTGGAGGTCGTTTATGTCCAAGATGATGTTTTCCGTCATTCATATGAAAAGCAGGCGACCTGTATAAGAGTTTTACCATAAGAACGTGTCCGATTTTCAAAAAATCGCTGCGAGTACTCCGATAGTTTTTGGAAGAGTAAAATTTGGAAGAGTAAAAATTGAAGTAATATAAAGAAAGGTGGTGTGGGTTTAGCTCTCCCAATGTAGGTAGAATATCGATGGGAATAGGCCTGTCGTCGACCAGAAGAAGTTCTTCAGCTCCTCCCTGTATCCGATGTGGGTCTTCGCGTTAGCTATGTTGACGTGTGGACCGTATTCGAGCCAGTAGGCTTCAAGCTCTTGGAGAATCGCTATTCTCTTCTGCGGATCCGGTTCTTTGAGGGCTTTGTTGTAGAGGTCTCTGAGATGGGTTATGAACTCAGGTGGCTGCGTGGTCTCGTTGAATCCGAACCACCATAACGGATTAGGAGCTACCCAACTTTGGACCATCTGAATCGGCGAGGAAGGTATCCTAGAGTCCCACGGCTGGATCCACATCATTTCCTCTTCGGGCTTCCATACGTGCGCGTAGTATTCGGATACGTGGAGGACGACCGGCATGGCGTCTATACCTATCTTCGCGAGATCGCTCTTAACCTGCAGGGCTAGGGTCGTGAAGTCGAGTCCCCATCTCGGGGCAGGTCTGATCAACAGTTTTATGTGGAATCTCCATCCATCGCTCTGAACCTTGTATCCCGCTTCGTCGAGTAGTTTCTTGGCTTCCTCATACTGCGCTCCTGGGAAGTATCTCGCGTTCTTCTCCCATCCTTCCATTCCGGCCATGAATAGGCCTTCCGCGATATAGGCTCCTTCGTGGGTGAGCTTCTCGATCGCGGTGTAGTTTATCGCCATCTTTATCGCTTTTCTAACTCTCCAGTCCTTCAGAGGTCCCTTAACCGTGTGCATCCACAAGGCCATTCCGAACGGATATGGCCCCATGTAGACATCGACTCCCGGCGTCTTCTTCAAAGCATCCATGGTCTCGGCTAGGAAGTCCGTGACTACGAAGAGGTCTCCCTTAACCAGCTTAAGCCTCGCATCCGTTTCCTCGTTCACCGGTATGTAGACGATGTATTTGAACTCGGGCTTGGGTAGGTTGAGGTCAGGCGGTCCTCCCCAGTAGTCGTCGAATCTCTCGAGCTCATAGCGCTCCATGTATCTCCACTCCTTGACCTTGTAGGGGCCTGTCCCAGCGTCTCCAGCCTCTTTATACAGCCAGGTGTATCCCCAATCTGGGTGATTATTGAAGTCTGCAAGCTTCTTGGTATGCTCCTCCATGGCCTGCTTGTCGACTATGGCGAAGAAGGTGCTCGTGAGTTCTTCCGGCAGCCAGGGATCCGGTGTGCTAAGAATTATCTGCACGGTATAGTCATCCACTTTCTTCACGTCTTTGATAGCCTTCCCTAGGAAGTGCTGCTTTGGCTCGACTAGATATGGAGCTATCGGGGTCCAGTCGGCGAGGGCTGTTCTCCAAATGGAGTAGACGACGTCGTCAGCGGTCATCTCCCTTCCGGTATGGAACTTTATTCCCTTTCTCAGCTTTATCGTGTAGACTAATCCATCCTCTGAAACAGTGTAGCTCTCGGCCAGCCATGGAATAACCTTGTACTTACCGTTCTTGAGGGCCTGCGGATCGAAGGCGAAGAGCATTTCGTAGACAAGCGGGATGAGCTCACATTTCGGTCCATCGAAGTGTGGGTCGGGGCCGAACATTATTTGAGCCCAGTGGGCTCCCAGCGCGGAGAAGTAAAGCGTATCCGGTCTCTTCTTAGCAGTGGTCGTCGGGGTCGGGGTAACGGAGACCGTGGAGGTCGCGACCGACGTGGCCACGGAGGTCTTAGTCACGGTCACTACTTGGGTCGTCGGAGTACCGCTCACGGTAGCTGTTTTCGTCACCACGCTTGTAATGGTCGTGGGCTTCGCCTGAGGCACCGACATGAAATACGCGGCGACTCCGGCAACGATCAACACGACGACGATTATGACGACGGCTGCTAGAACGGCTTTGGAGACTGCTTTTTTCCGATTACTCATAGCGTTCTTATCTAATCCTACTATCTCTTATAAACGTTCTTTCAAAACGCTGCTCACATCTATGTTATGTAAATTTAACGTTCCGCGTTTCGTAAGGTAAATTTACTTCCGAAGCTAAAGTTATCCTCATGAGGGAAGAAGAGCGAGAAGCGGTTATCGGTAACCTATTGCCGGTAAAGAGGAAACTCGTTGTTGACGACGGATTCACGGGGTATTTTCCAACGGCCATCAAGCTAAACGACGGGTCAATTTTAGCGATTCTCAGAGCTGGAAGCGGCCATATCTCGGCCGACGGAAAGCTCGTCATGGTCCGGTCGACGGACAACGGCGAAACCTGGAGCGAGCCGAAGACCGTGGTCGACATGCCCGAGGATGATCGCGGCCCCCCGGCTCTTGGCCAATCTTCATCCGGAGAAATAATAATGGCCTTTGATGTGTTAACGGGCTTCCGGAAAGGATATACCGGGCACGTGGGGACGCCGGATTACAAGTTCAGAAACTACCTCGTGGACGTCTGGATTCCCGAGTTATCCGATACGAAAACCTATTATACGCGATCACTCGACGGCGGCTTTACTTGGTCCTCTCCAAGCCCTTTAGAAGTCCCAGGTCTATCAGTCGCTCCTTACGGAAAAATCGTTGAATTATCCGACAAGACTCTTCTAATGAACGTTTACGGCGTTCGAGGAAACCTTCCAACGTCTGATCATCACGCATCCTACGTAATTCGTTCTAGAGACGGCGGGAGGACATGGGGTGATCCAACATTGATAGCTGAGGGCTTTAATGAAACCGCCCTCCTCGCTTTAGACGATGATCTCGTGGTAGCGGCTCTAAGGGCGGATCCCCCCTCTGAGGCTACCTTCATAAGCATTTCTGAGGACGGTGGATACACGTGGAGTAAGCCCGAGAGAGTTACTGGCTCCCTAGAGCATCCCGCGGACTTGATTCAGCTCAGCGATGGATCGGTCTTCATGGTTTATGGCCATAGAAAAGTGCCGTTCGGGGTACGGGCGGCTATAAGCAAGGATCGGGGGAAGACTTGGAGCGACGTAAAGATCGGTTTGGTCTTCGAGGGAAGGAATCAGGACTGTGGCTATCCCACGGCGGTGAGAACCGACGACGGCTTCATAATCGTTCTCTACTACATGGTGGGAAGCATGATAGAAGGTGATATGAAGCTCAGATGCGGCGAAGTTAAGTTCGGTGAAAAAGCCTTGCTCGAAAAAATTGGTTAAAGGGAGTTAGCGTGGACCGAGAACCTCGTTGACGACCTCCCTGTAAACCTTAGCGCCTTTTTCCAAATCTTCGATGCTTATCCACTCGTCGGCGATGTGGCATTGCTCGAGGTTTCCGGGTCCCAAGATAACCGTGGGTATATGCGCGTTGTTCACCAAGAAAGTCATGTCGCAAGTCGCCCTGAATCCTTTCGCCCGAGCTTTCTTCCCCAATACCTTAGACACGGCCTTTAGAGCTGCTTTAACGATCTCCGATTTGCGATCGGTTTCGGCTGGTGGAACGATCTTCAGAATCTTGAAGTCGAGTTTCGTCTTTCTAGTTCTCGCAATTCTCTCAGCGATCTTCCTGACCTCATTTATTGCTTTATCCGGATTCTCTCCCGGAGTTATTCTCCGGTCGAGCACGGTTTCACACGTCTCTGGAATAATGTTAGACTTCACTCCTCCCTTAATTATGGTGAGGGCTATTGAAGGTGACCCCGTGAAAGTCTTCCTCTTTCTAAGCCTCTCAGCCAGCCTCTCAATCTTCAGAGCGAAATCGGAAGCGGCGTAGATAGCGTTTACCCCCTTATATGGCTGGCTGGCGTGAGCAGCTTTTCCGAGAAACTTGATCGAGAACTTTATTCCCCCATTGTGGGCCGAGTAGACATTGAGGCCCGTCGGCTCACCTATTACGGCGTAATCTGCTTTGACTCCCTGCGAGATTAAGCGGTTAATTCCCTTACCTCCAACTTCTTCATCAGCGACAGCCGCGAAGATAAATTTCCCCCTAATAGGCCAATCTTCATCAGCCAGCGTCTTCGCAGCAGCTAAGACGGCGGCAACGCACCCTTTGTCGTCTGCAGCGCCTCTACCGAAGACCTTTCCATCCTTAACCAAGCCCGATAAGGGTGGGACGCTCCAAAGGCTTTCATCTCCGACGGGAACCGTGTCGAGGTGGGGGGCGAAGAGGAGTCCAGGTCCCTCTTCTCTCTCGACCACTCCTACAGCGTTCGCTCTCTGAGGCTCGAATTCATCGATCTCCGCTTTCATTCCGAGTTCCTTCATTTTTTCGGCTACATATTCAGCTGCCTCTATCTCCCTGCCCGGAGGGTTTTCAGTGTTTATCTTAATGAGCTCTGAAAGCACTTTGACGGCATAATTCACGTCTACTTCTTTCAAGGCTTTCCACCTGAACGCCTAAAAATCATGGATCAATAGGCTAATAACGTTGCCCTACCTGCTTTAGGAAAAAACTTTATAGTCCTTGATATCAATGATTACACGCGTCATGCCGATCTGGATCATCCGAGATTATGATCGATGCAGCGGATGTAGGCTCTGCGAAATTGCGTGCTCCCTTAAACACGAGGGAAAGATCTGGCCAGAAGCTTCTAGGATACGCGTTTACGAGCTCGTTCCCGGAATAAACATCCACATCTATGCTCCCAGTGCTCAGACATGCCCTGCGTCGAGGCCTGTCCGAAAAACGCGCTCTATCGAGACGAGAAAACAGGGGCGATAATGGTCAAGGTCGAAGACTGCATAGAATGCGGGCTTTGCA
>JAGGVM010000132.1 GCA_021157985.1 Nitrososphaerota archaeon
GGGGACGGTGCTGCTCCTCTGGCTTTGGGCTCTTCTGAAGAGGACAGGCATAATCCTGATAACCGAGTCGTCGGGAGGGCTCTCCAGCCCCCAAGTCTTCCTCCTCATAATTACCGCGATCCTCGGAATGGCTGCGATGAGCATCACGATCCTGATAACTAGGATCCTGAGTAAAACCTACTCGAAATACTTTAAGAAGCGGCCAAAGCACTAGGAGGGCGGAGAGAGCTCCCGCGGGAAAAGGTGTCGTGAAGTATGATCTCGAAGCTCCTGAAGCTCATAGGAGCTTACAAGCTTTACGAGAAATGGCTTGAGTGGGCGATAAAGCAAGCCGAGATGCCGTCTCATATAGCGATAATAATGGATGGTAACAGGAGGTGGGCTTCGAAGCGGGGGCTCGAGCCTTGGTTCGGCCACAGGGCGGGGGCTGAAAAGCTCGAATCTGTGATACAGTGGTGCCTTGAGCTGGGCATAAAGGTGATCACTTTCTTCGCTCTCTCGACCGAGAACTTCAAGAGAAGTAGGAGGGAGCTCGAGGAGCTGTTCAACTTACTAAAGGAGAAAGCCGAGAAATACCTCAGGGACGACACGCTTAGGAAAAACGGGATAAGGGTGAAGATAATGGGGAGGAAGCAGCTTCTCCCCGGCGAGCTAAGAGAGCTCTTGGAGAAGCTCGAGGAATCCACCAAGGAAAACGATAAGCTATTCGTTAACCTCGCGATAGCATATGGTGGGAGAGCGGAGATAACGGACGCTGCGAGGAAGCTCGCGAAAGACGCGGTCGAGGGAAGAATAAAGCCCGAGGAAATAGACGAGGAAATGGTGAGCAAATACCTATACACGGCGGATCTCCCGGAGCCGGAGCCGGACATGATAATCAGGACGTCGGGAGAAGAACGGATAAGCAACTTCCTACTCTGGCAATCCGCGTACAGCGAGCTCGTCTTCCTCGACGTCTACTGGCCTGAATTCAGGAAGATAGACCTGATGAGGGCTATTCGAACCTATCAGAGGAGGTCGAGGAGGTTCGGGGGCTAGCCGAGCTCCAGGTCGTAGGGAGCTGAGGTTAAGGTTTCTATCCGGTCTCTCCTGATCAGGATCGTGTCCTCGATTCTCACTCCGAACTTTCCCGGCAGATAGACCCCCGGCTCGATCGTTATCACCAGGCCCTCCGATAAGATCTCGTCAACCCCCCTGAAGACCCTTGGAGGTTCGTGGATCTCTATTCCAACCCCGTGGCCTAGGCTGTGAATATAGTATTCCCCATACCCCTTCGACGCGATCTCCTCGTAACTCTTCTCATATAGCTCTGAAACCTTGACCCCTATCGCCGCCGCCTCCTCCGCCGCCTTCTTAGCTCTTGAAACCACTTCGTAGACTTCCTTGATCTTGTCATCCGGATCAGATCCTATGTAGAAAGTCCTGGTCATGTCGGAGCAGTAACCCTGATAAACCGCGCCCAAATCCACGACCACTACGTCGCCCGACTTCATCATCCTATCTCCTAGACCTCCGTGAGGAAGCGACGAACGCGGACCCGACGCGACTATTATATCGAAAGCAGCCTTTTCGGCTCCGAGCTTCAACATCTCCTTCATGACCTCCGCCTTAACCTCGGACTCCATCACCCCATCCTCGATCAGGTCTCGGGCCAGCTCCATGCATCTCGAAGAAATCTCAGATGCTTTTCTAATCTTCTCAAGCTCATCCGAGTCCTTGATCATCCTCAACCTCCAAACCTGTTTCGAGGCCGGGGTAAGCGAGTTTCCTAAATACTCAGAGAGCCTCAAGTAATCTTCAGCGCTCATGAAGTCGAAGCCGAGCTTGACCTTAACCGAGTCTGGAATCGATTCAATCACATCTTTTAGGCTTGACTCCATGCCGAGCTGGCTTATCTGAACTTGATCAATGCAAGTGTTTTGAGCGAGCTCGTAGTCAAGTGGGTAAACGTATAGGATTGGGGGTCCGTCAACGGATACCAGCAATAAGCCGGGACCCATGTAACCCGTGAAGTAGAAGATGTTCGCGGGAGATCTTATCAAAATTCCCGTGAACCCCTCCTCCTGCATCAGGTCCAGTAACTTCTTGATACGATCGCCAGGACTTGCCATTTTACAGATTTTCCATTAACTGACTTTATTTAAGCCTGAGCCAAGCGGCTTCCTGCTTCCACGAATCCGGCGAACAACGGTTCCCATTTTCTTATATAATGGGATGCGCGAGCATGGAAGGAGCATGCCGGAGCCTAGATGGCACGCCCTAACGGCAGATCAAGTCCTACGAACCCTCGAGACCGATCTCAATGGGCTGAGCGAAGAAGAGGCGGCGAGGAGGCTTGAGGTTTACGGGCCTAACGAGTTGAGAGAGGAGAAGAGGAAATCCAAGCTCGAGATATTCATCAACCAGTTCAAGAACATCCTCATCTTAATCCTCCTCATAGCTACGGGCTTATCCATCCTGATCGGCGAGCTCCTGGACGCTGTCTTGATAGTCTCCATAGTGTTGGCCAGCGCGATCCTCGGAACATTCCAGGAATACAGGGCGGAAAGGGCGATCGAAACCCTGAGAAAGCTCACCTCACCCGAGGCAACGGTTCTCAGATCAGGTAGAGAAGTGAAAGTTCCCGCGCGCTCGATCGTTCCAGGAGACGTGCTCCTTCTTAGGGCTGGGGACAGGGTTCCAGCTGACGCGAGGATAATCGAATCCATCGACCTGAAGATCGATGAATCATCCCTAACCGGCGAATCGGTAGCTGTGGCGAAGAAAGTCGACCCGCTTCCCGAAGACACTCCGCTCGCGGATCGAGCAAACATGGCTTATGCTGGAACGGTCGTGATCTACGGTAAGGGAAAGGCCGTCGTCGTCGCCACGGGCATGAACACCGAGGTCGGCAGAATAGCTGAAATGGTTCAGGAGGAAGTCGAGGAGAAGACGCCTCTCGAGAAGAGAACGGATGAGATAGGGAAGATCCTGGCCTATCTCTGCTTATCCGTCGCCGTCCTCGTGGCCGCTATAGGCTTCTTCATCTGGAAATACGACATACTCACGATGGCTATCTGGGCGGTCAGCCTGGCGATAGCCGCGGTCCCCGAAGCTCTTCCAGCGGTCGTGACCGGCGCCCTCGCGATAGGGATGTACGCCATGGCTCGGAAAAACGCGATAGTGCGGAGGCTTCCAGCCGTGGAGACTCTCGGGTGCACGACGATAATCTGCTCGGATAAGACCGGGACCATGACCAAGGGCGAAATGACGATCAGGAAGATATACTTGAGAAAGTATGGTTCAAGGCTCATCGAGGTAACGGGCTCCGGCTACGATCCACACGGCGAACTCAAGATCCCTGGAAAAGAATCGGAGAAACCGAAGGAGCTCGAGCTCCTCATCCTCGGCGGAACCCTCTGCAACGACGCCAGGCTCGAGAAGGAGAACGGAAAATGGGTTATACGGGGAGACCCGACGGAGGGAGCTCTAAAGGTCTTAGCCGGGAAAGCCGGAGTGACGAGTGAAGTCGAGGAGGAGTATCCGAGGATAGGTGAGATCCCGTTTTCATCCGAGAGGAAGATGATGACGACGATCCACCGCTCTCCAGATGGAAAGGTCATCGCCTTCATGAAGGGAGCCCCAGAAGTCGTCCTATCGAAGTGCTCTAAGATAATGGTCGACGGAGAGGTCAGGAAGCTGGAGAAGGAAGACGTGGAGGA
>JAGGVM010000099.1 GCA_021157985.1 Nitrososphaerota archaeon
AAACCCCGTGTTCCCCCAAGGGTTTCCCCCCGCCCTTTACCCCCCCAAACTTTTGCATGGGAGGCCTCCGTTCAAGTTTAGCTCTCCACGTTGAGCCATCTTTCCCGCTTCGCCGGGCCTCGCAAAGCCTGTTGACTCAAGAGAGATCGCGGCCATTATCGAGGTCGCGTCATGCAGTTCTACGAAATCCACGTCTCTCAGCTCCACTCCCGCAGATCTCAAGACCTTGAGCACAGCGATCCTCAGAGCCTCAAACCTTAAGGGATCCTCCCGCTCAAATGGGTTGACGTAGTCGGTCGCTGCCTCGATGTAAAACTCCGCCTTAGGCGATTCGAGCTTCTCAGAGAGCTTCTCGCCGACCAAGACCACCGCGGCAGCTCCATCGCCTATACCGCTTACCTCAAGTCTTCTAAGGGGTTCCGCGATGAACGGAGAGGCCAGAACTTTCTCCAAAGTGACCTTAAACGGGTATTGAGCGTGAGCTACTCCTGCGGCGTGCTCATGGCTTATCACCGGGAACAACGCGATTCCCGAATCCTCCCCGTATCTTCTCTGATAAATTTTGTAGAGAAGCGCGTTTAAGGCATAGAACTCGGCCCCGATGAATCCCTCATAGTCCTGCCTCATACCGCTCATAGCCGCTGAGGAGACCTCCTCCGGCAAGCCGTCCGAGAGCTTTTCACCGCCTACTACTAGAACTGCGTCAGATTTACCTGAAAGCACGTCCATCGATCCAGCGTATAGGGCTGCAGCGCCCGACGCCTCAGCGGACTCAATCCTGATCGCAGGTGTTCCTGAAAGCCCTGTTTTTTCAGCGATTATTGATCCTAGGTGGCTTTGGTTTTGGAGGAGCTCGCCTACCATGTTTCCGACGTAGATCGTGTTCACGGTTGATAAGCCCGCGTTTTCCAACGCTTTTACCGCTGCCTCGGCCATGAGCTGATCCAAGCCTTTATCCCAGTGCTCGGCAACCTTCGTGAACCCCACGCCCGCGATAAACACCTTGGACATGATTTTTTTCACCCCATCAAGATCTTTCCCCTGAACTTCAGGTAGCGAGCGTAATCGATATAGATCTTATCATCTATGAACGCTTTCAATCTCGGAGCCCTATCCCTTCTCTCAACTATTCCATCCAAGACCCTGATCAGGAAGGCGTCGCTCCCCGCTCCGGATCCGAAGGAGGCTACGAGAATTCTTTCTCCCGGCTTCGCTTGATCAAGGATGCTGACGAGGCCTAGCAGGGAGCAGGCGCTGTAAGTGTTTCCGAGGACTCCGGCGATCAATCCCGGCGAGATCTTCGACTTATCCACTCCGAGGCTTCGCGCGGCGGCGAGGGGGAACTTCACGTTCGGCTGATGGAAAACGAAGTAGTCGATCTCGTCGGGCGAGTAGCCGTCGTTCTCAAGCAATCCCCTAACTGCCCCTAGGATGTGTCTGAAGTAAGCGGGTTGACCTGTGAAACGCCAAGCATGCATGGGGTAATGGTCGAACGGCCTTCTCCAGAAATCCGGGGTATCCGTCACGTACCCGAACCAGGCTTCGAGGGAAGCAACCGCATCATCGCTGTATCTCCCCAAGATGAAGGCCGCCGCCCCGCTCGCTGCCGTGAACTCTAAGTGGTCACCTGGCCTACCCTGAGCCGTATCCGCGCCTATAGCCAGGCCGTATTCGATTCTACCGCTTTCGATAAGGCCTGCGATGAGCTGAAGAGCTTCTGACCCGGCTTTGCAGGCGAATTCGAGGTCGGCGGCGAGGGCGCTTGGAGCGGCGCCTATCGCTTCTGCGACGATCGTTCCGGTTGATTTTACTGCGTAGGGTTTCGACTCGCTTCCGACGTGGATCGCCTTGATTTTCCGCGGATCTATTCCCGCCCTCTTCAAGGCTATTCTGGCGGCCTCGACTGCCATGGTCGCCGTGTCTTCATCGATCCCGGCCACGGTCTTCTCCATGATGGGTACCTCGGAGGCGCTCTTCCCCCACGCCTTCCCGATTTCCTCGTCCTTTATCCTGTATCTCGGGACGTATCCCCCGTATCCGTGGATCGCCACGCCTCGGATCTTGACCATGGTCTTCTTCGGTCTCTCGATTTGCCTCCCACTTTTAAATTTTGCCGAAAAATCGATCGTCAATCAACGAATTAAACGCTTATACGCTTTCGCTCGAGGATGTCTCGAAAAAATGAGGCGTTCTAGGAGGCAGGAGAAGCTCGATGAGAAGGACTTGATGATCCTGAGGGAGCTCGAGCTCGACTCATCCCGGAACATAAGAGAGATCGCGGAGAACCTCGGGATACCTCGAACCACCGTGCAGGACAGGATAAACAAGCTCAAGAAAATGGGTGTGATAAAGAGGTTCACGGTGAAGATAGATAAATCGAAGCTCGGGAAAAGCGTGACCGCCTTCATCCTCGTCTCCTTCATGCCCGGATCGGCGATTTCCCAGAAAGAACTATCCCACAAGATAGCGATGTTGGAGGACGTCGAGGAAGCGCACCTGATCTCAGGGGAATGGGACATCCTCCTAAAAGTCAGGGGATCTTCGATGAAGGAGATCGGCGAGCTCGTGATAGACAAGATACGGGCTATGCACGGGGTCGCGAAAACCCTGACCTGCGCCGTCTTCTACACCGCCAAAGAAGACTGTTAACTCCCTCTACGCTTTGCTGAGTAAGCCGGCTAGCCTGAGAGAAAGGTGGATCGAGAGACGAGAATTTCGATAAAACTTTATCAAACGAGCATAAGGCCTTTCCCACTGCTCGATCTTATGAGCGGAAAGGTCACCATCGAGGAGATCCTAGACCTAGAGAAGCTCTCACCGGCTCAGAGAAACGTTGTATGGATAGCGAGGGCGTCGTGAGCCTTCGTGGCCATGGAGATAATAATAGTCTCGTTCACGCTCCCGGTGTTCACGGCCCTCTTCAACCTCAATGCTGCGGCGCAAGGTCTCTTAGCATCCCCCGTTCTCATAGGCGACATAGTCGGAGCCGTGGTTTTCGGCAAGTTCAGCGACACCATGGGTCGGCGGCCGGTCTTCCAAATATCCCTCCTCTGGTATAGCGTTTTCACGGCGTTGACTGCTTTGGCGCAGAGCTACCGGCACGTGGCAGCCTTCAGGTTCTTGGCGGGTATAGGGCTCGGTGGAATGCTCGTAGTTGATCCTACGCCTCTTTACCTTTGCGCCTGAAACGAAGAGGCTTGTATTCGATTGATCTTCACCGGCGGCGTGTATTCGAAAGATCATCATATCCAAATATTACGGGAAGCTATAGCCGAATATTAGCTCTCATCCGGGTGAGAGCATAGGTTTTAGGTTAGAAGCTTTGTTTTCAGCCGCTGATAACATGAGGGAGCTTGAGAAGCTCGCGGCCGAACGCGCCCGAGCAGCCGTGAAATACGATAAGATCGGGATGAAGAAGGAGGCGGCTCAGAAATATCGAGAGGCAATTCACCTATTATCGAAGCTAATCGAGCTCACCGACGACCCCGTGATGAAGAAGATCTACGAGGAGAAGCAGAACCAGTATCGGAGACGGGTTGAGGCCCTAAACGAGCGGGTATACGAGGGGGAGGCTCCGGAGGGCTCGAAAACCCCGGAAGCCGGGAAAGAGTTCGTCGTCGAGAACCCTCCCCCCGTGAAATGGGACGACGTGATAGGCTTAGAAGAAGCGAAGAAAGCGATAATGGAGAGCATAATCTACCCGATGAAGAGGCCTGATCTCTTCCCCTTGGGTTGGCCTCGCGGAATACTCCTCTTCGGCCCACCCGGCTGCGGTAAAACGATGTTGGCCGCCGCGGTGGCGAACGAGGTCGACGCGGTTTTCATGCACGTTGACGCGTCTTTGATAATGTCGAAGTGGTTGGGGGAATCGGAGAAGAATATCTCGATGATCTTCAAGACCGCTAGGGAGTACGAGGCCTCCGGGAAACCCGTCATAATATTCATCGATGAAGTCGATTCCTTGACGGCTATGAGGATGAACGAGGTCGGAGGAGAGGCGAGGGCCAGGAACCAGCTGATAAAGGAGATGGACGGATTACTCGATAAGGGGAGGAACAGCTTGATATACGTGCTCGCCGCGACGAACAAGCCCTGGCTCTTGGACGAACCGTTCATAAGGAGATTTCAAAAGAGGATTTACATAGATTTACCAAGATACGAGGCAAGGTTGAAGCTCTTCGAGCACTACGCTGGGAAACTGAACCTCGATGAAGACGTCGAGTTCGCCGAGTTGGCGAGGATAACGAACGGTTACTCGGCGGCGGATATACACTCCATATGCATGGAGGTTCAGATGAAGGT
>JAGGVM010000009.1 GCA_021157985.1 Nitrososphaerota archaeon
GTGTAACCGGTTAGCTTGGGAAGCGGCTTTCCATCCCGGTAAAGGCTTATCCTCCTCCTAACCTCCTCCAGCTCGCGCTCCGCCTCCGCCTCTATCCACTCCCTGCTCACCCCGATAGCCGAGGCCGTTGACTCCTCGACGTAGATCGTCCCATCCTCGGCGACCGCCCCGACCGCGAGCTCCGGATCACCCGGAGCGCCTATCTTCCTCGGAACCGTTATCTCCAGAGGCGCGTCGAGCCTTAGAGCGATGGGATAGCCTACCTCCACCCCTCCCCTTGGAATAGCTATTACCGCGCATCTATGGGTCTTTAAGTCCATCAGCTTGTCCGCGAGCCTCTCCCCGGCGTCCAACCGATCCTCGAACAGCATTCCCGAACCCTACCCTATCTCGGGCATAGGGCTTATCAAGGTTTTGGCTTGGGAGGAATGCTTAAAAACAAGCGTAGACCCTGTGACCGTGGAAATGGCTTCACAACCAGGCCCCGAGGAAAAGATACTCTATCAATGCGTTTGGTGCGGGAGAGTTTTCGAGAAGAGCATGCTATCCAAGATAGCTGAGACCAGATGCCCCTACTGCGGATTCAACGTGATAAAAAAGGCGAAGCCTTCGGCAGCGAAGCTCATCGTGACCTCGAAGCTGACCGAGGAGCAGAGGCTTCTAACCGAGATCTAGCTCTTTATACCCCTAATCTCCGCCACCTTCTTCACTATCTCATCCATGAAGTCCTTAGCGTCACCCGGATCTATTATCGAGACGCTGCTGGCGCTGACTTGGAGGCCGGCCGCCTCTCCCAGGTCTCTCTTAGATGAGACGAAGATGTAGGGTATCTTGCGCTCGTCGCAGAGGGTTGGGAGGAAGGCCACGATCTCGGGTGGGTCGACGTCCATCGCTATCACGACGAACTTGGCTTGCCCCCGCTCGATCGATTTTATGACCTCGTTAACTCCTTTCCTTATCTTCCCGGTTTCCCTGGCCATCTTAACTACTTCGAGGGTCGCTTTCATCAATTCATCCGATACGTCGAAGGTGACATAACTGGGCTTAGGATTAGGCATGAGCCCTCATCTCCAGCCAATTGAGAAAAATCAATCTAAAAAACCTTCCCGAGGCGAGCCAATCTTAAAAGGTCGTTGAGAAAGCTTACGCTGAAAGGCATGGATCTCGAGAAGCTGGCGTTGAAATGGGCCCTGAAGAACGCGGTGGACCACGATGGAAAAGCGCTGGCCGGGCCCGTGATAGCGAAGATCCTCGGAGAAAAACCAGAGCTAAAGAAAAGCATCCGGGAAGTGAAGGAAGCCGCGGAGAAAGCGGTCGAGAAGGTGAACAAGCTCGAGCCCGAGGAGCAGCGCAGGCTCCTAGAAGAAATAGCCCCCGACCTCCTCGAGGCGAAAAAAGCTGAAGAAGAGAAGAAGCTTCCACCGCTTCCGGGAGCGGAGAAGGGCAAGGTCGTTACGAGGCTTCCGCCGGAGCCAAGCGGCTACATGCATATAGGCCACGCGATGAGCGGCTTCCTCAACTACCTATACGCGAGGATGTACGATGGAAAGGTTTGGCTCAGGTTCGAGGACACGGATCCCAGGAAGGTTAAGCTCGAGTATTATGAGAGCTTCAGGCGGGGTTACAGGTGGCTTGGAATAGAGTGGGATTACGAGAAAAACAACAGCGACGACATGGAGTTGTTCTACAAGTATGCTGAGCAATTGATCAAATCGGGGAAGGCTTATGTCTGCACCTGCAGCGCCGAGAAGATGAGGAGGCTTAGAGCGGCCGGCGAGGAATGCGAGCATCGAAAAAGGGGAGTAGACGAGAACCTTCATCTCTGGAACGAGATGCTCGCGGGGGCTTTCGGAGAAGGCGAGGCAACCCTCAGACTGGTAGGCGACATGAAGAGCAAGAACACGACCATGCGCGACCCCGTGCTCTTCCGAATAATCAATCACCCGCATCCCCTAACCGGGAGCAAGTACAGGGTTTGGCCGCTCTACGACTTCGCGGTCTCGATAGAAGACTACCTATGCGGGGTAACCCACGTCTTGAGGACGAGCGAGTTCGCCCTCCGAGACGAGCTTCAAAACTACATCCGAAGCCTCCTAGGAATGAGGAACCCGATATACATAGAGTACTCGAGGTTCGAGTTCAAGGGAACCCCCGTGTCGAAGAGGAAGCTAAGGGCGGTGATCGAGAGCGGGCTCGCGTCGAGCTGGGATGATCCCAGGTTCCCCACGATCGAGGGTATCAGGAGGAGGGGGATAGTTCCCGAGGCGATCAAGGAGTTCACGATAACCCAGACGGGCTTCTCCTACGCGAAGCGAGAATACGATTGGAGCCTCCTCTTCGCCGTGAATAGGAAGATCCTGGATCCGAGGGCGAGGAGACTTTTCTTCGTTCCCAACCCCGTCAAGCTAGTCGTCGAAGACGCGCCCAAGGTATCCGTCGAGGCACCTTATCACCCGGATAGAAGCGAGCTCGGATCGAGGAGAATCGAGGCGGGAAACTCGTTTTATGTTCCGAGGGAGGACTTCGAGAAAGCCGCTGAGGGCCGGTTGATCAGATTGAAGTACTTGATGAACGTGAGGATACTTGAGAAACGCGAGGGCCTCGTGAAAGCGGAGTTCGCGGGAAGAGAAGTCGTGAAGAACGTTAAGATAGTTCAGTGGGTTCCCGCCGACGACTTCGTTGACGTGGAGGTGCTGGTTCCCGGCCCCCTCTACCTCGACGGAGAGGTGAACCCTGAGAGCTTGAGGAAGGTCATGGGGGTGGGCGAGCCCGCCGTGAAAACTGTTAAGCCCGGTGAGGTAGTTCAGTTCGAGAGGTTCGGGTTCTGCAGAAGGGACTCGGAGAAGGGCTACGTCTTCATCAAGGCCCACGACTGAGCATTAGAGAGCTCTAAGCCTCTGCCTCATCCACTCGAGGAGAGGGCCTAAAAGCACGTATCGCCTCCTCTTCTTAAGCTCCTCAATGGTCTTGACGCCGGTAAGGAACATGGCCGCTTTCAGCTGATGCCCGAATCTCTCCGCGAAGCTTACAACCGCCTCAGGGCCTATCGTCGCAGGCT
Organism: Nitrososphaerota archaeon; assembly: GCA_021157985.1. Classification (GTDB taxonomy): domain Archaea; phylum Thermoproteota; class Nitrososphaeria_A; order Caldarchaeales; family Wolframiiraptoraceae; genus Wolframiiraptor. Next base: position 3,059 of record JAGGVM010000009.1, read on the forward strand.
TTAGGAAGGGCCTGGCCATTCCAACGAAATCCGCTCCGATCGCGATCGCCTTAGCGGCTTGAAGCCCGTTTCTTATACCGCCCGAGGCCACGATCTCGACTCCCTGTACCGATGAAGCTACCTCGAGAACCGAGGCGGCCGTCGGAATGCCCCATTCGAGAAAGACCTCCGCGACCGAGACCTTCTCCGGGTCGATTCCCTTCGCCCGCTCAAGCTCTATCCTCGCCCAATTCGTTCCACCGGCGCCCGCGACGTCTATGACTTTCACCCCTGCCTCGGCCAGCATTTTAGCCGTTTCACCCGAGATCCCGGTGCCGACCTCCTTGGCTATCAAGGGGACCTGAAGCTTCTCAGATGCTTCTCGAATCGCTTTGACCACGTTCCTGAAGAACGGCGACCCCTCAGGCTGCACGAGCTCTTGGAGAGCGTTCAGGTGAAGGGCCAGCGCATCCGCTTCGATCATCTCAACCGCCTTCTCCGCCGCCGCCACCCCCTCCTTGGCCAACTGGACAGCGCTGATGTTCCCTATCAGAAAGGCTTTCGGAGCGCTCTCCCTCGCGATCCTATATGTGTACTCGAGTCCGGGATCGGCCAGCCCAGCCCGCTGGCTTCCGACCTCCATGGGGATCTCAAGCTTCTCCGCGGCCTCCGCGAGGTTCCGGTTGATCTCATGAGCCTCTGAGGTTCCACCCGTCATCCCCTCTATTAACAGGGGCAGCTTGAAGCGCCTTCCAAGCAGGCGCGCCTCGGTCGAGACCTCATCCAAATCGATCTCCGGCGCCGCGCTGTGAACTAGCTCAACGTATTCGAGCCAAGTCGTTTTCTCCGAGTACTCGACCCCAGGCCCGAGATCCAGGCAGATGTTGATGTGATCCCTTTTCCTCGCTGGGGTTTCATCGCTCATACTCCTCCGCTAGGGATGCGAATGATAAATATTTGGCGCGTACTGGTGAGAACCGGTGACCAAGTTTTGACGCGGAGAATGCCCGTGGTCGCGGGGATGTTCTACTCGTCTTCAAAAGGGTCCCTTGAAAAGGAGATCGAAGCAGCCTTTCTCCACGAGCTCGGGCCAGGGAAGCTGCCCCAGCACAGAGAAGCTGAGAGAGCTCCTCCCGCCTTGATCGCTCCCCACGCCGGCTACATGTACTCGGGCCCCATCGCCGCCCATTCCTATATCCAGCTCGACGGGCGGAGAAAACCCGAAACCGTGATAATCCTCGGTCCAAACCACTATGGGATCGGTACGCCTGTCTCGATTTACCCGGAGGGAAGCTGGGTCACGCCGCTGGGAGAGGTTGAGATAGATAGGGACCTGGCCTTCGAGCTCGCCGAAAGCTCTGACGTCTTCTCTCTCGACGAATTATCTCATCAGAGGGAGCACTCGATCGAGGTTCAGGTGCCTTTCCTCCAATACGTGCTTGGAGAGGTCAAGATAGTGCCGATCTGCATGCTCGATCAAAGCCTCGGCGCCGCCGTGAAGGTTGGGGAAGCGCTCGCAAAAGTCCTTGAGAGACATGAAAACGTAACCCTCGTGGCCTCCTCGGACTTCACTCACTACGAGCCCCATGAAGAGGCTTTGAGAAAGGATGAGATCGCCTTGGATCGGATCCGAGAGCTTGATGTAAACGGGTTATACGAGGTGATCGGGAAATACGATATCTCCATGTGCGGCTACGGGGCCGTCGCGGCGGTTCTCCACGCGTGCAAGAAGCTCGGGGCAAAGAAAGCGGAGGTCTTGAAGCATGCCACGAGCGGCGACGTCACCGGCGACTATGGCTCCGTGGTCGGTTACGCGGCGGTGAAAGTGGAGTTCAGGGCTTAAAAGGAGGGGGTTCAGCCCATCTCGAAGGCGGGCAAATGGTTAAGAATAAATTGAGCCCCAGATTGCAAGGGATAAGGCGATGAGCAAGAAGGCCGAGCGAGTCGAGGAAGCCGTCCCCGCCGTCGTCGAGCAGATAGTAGGCAGAACCGGCGTGACCGGCGAGGTTACTCAAGTCAGAGTGCGGATCCTGGAAGGAAGAGACGCGGGGAGGGTCATCTCGAGGAACGTCAAGGGCCCCGTCAGGGTAGGCGACATCCTAATGCTCCTGGATACTGAACGCGAGGCTGAGAAGATCCGGTGAGGTGAATGAGCTTGCCCACGACCCATAGATGCGCGTTCTGCGGAAAGGAGTTTCTCCACGGCAAGGGGATCCTCTACGTCAAGAAGGATGGAACGAGGCTCTGGTTCTGCTCCAGGAAATGCAGGGTCAGCATGATCGAGCATAAGAGGGATCCCAGGAAGCTGAAGTGGACCGAGAAATACTCGCCTAAATCCGTCTAGAAAACTACCCGGTTTTTCTTCTTCGCTTCTCTCGGACATAGTCTAAAATTGTTCCGGTTCCCAGTAGTTTGCATGGAGCGGACGTTCGTTATGCTGAAGCCGAGCTGCGTGCAGCGCGGATTCGTCGGCGAAGTGATCTCGAGATTCGAGAGGAAGGGGTTGAGGATCGTTCAGATGAAGGTTGAGAAGATGAGCAGGGAGAAGGCGGAGGAGCTCTATAAAGTCCACTACGGGAAACCCTTCTACGAGAACCTTGTGAACACGATCTCCGGGAAAACGGTCGTGCTAATGGTCATCGAGGGGAGAAAGGCGATAAGCGTGGTCAGGAAACTGATAGGCGCAACCGATCCAACGGAAGCCGATCCCGGAACCATTCGAGGCGACCTAGCCATCGAGCTTACCGACAACCTCATCCACGCATCCGATAGCGAGGAATCCTACGAAAGAGAGCATAAGATATTCTTCAAGGAAGAGGAGCTCCAAACAGCGTAAACCAACACCCCTTTCAAAACCCTTTTTTGAAGCATTCGAGAACAGCCTCCAGCTTTATCTTATTATAATACGGTTTCCCCTTGAAGGATTGGATGAGTTCGCGCGGGAAAACCACGCCGAGGCAGCCGGAGGTCTCGATAGGCTTACTGGGCCACGTTGACAACGGGAAAAGCACGATAGTTCAGGCCATTACCGGCATCTGGCCCGCGAGGCACTCCGAGGAGCTGAAAAGGGGGATCACGATCAAGATAGGCTACGCGGATGCTGCGATCTACCGGTGCCCGAACTGCGAGGAGCCCTTCAACTACACGACCGAGGAACGGTGCCCGAGATGCGGATCCGAGACCGAGTTCGTTAGAGCGATATCCTTCATCGACTGTCCCGGCCATCACTCGCTCATGGTGACCATGCTCTCGGGAGCGGCTCTATTCGATGGAGCCGTCTTCGTGGTCGATGCGAGGAAGAAGTTTCCACAGCCCCAGGATCGAGAGCATTTCCGAGCGGTTTTAATCCTCGGCGTGAAGAACTTGGTATTCGCTCAAAACAAGCTAGACGTCGTCAGCAGGGAGAGAGCCCTCGAAAACTACGATGAGATCAGGGAATACATCAAAGACACTCCGGTTAAAGACGCTCCGATAATACCGATCTCGGCCCAGCACTCCGCCGGAATAGACGTGCTGCTCTGGGCCATGGAGAAGTTCATTCCAACCCCGCCGAGGGAGCTCGACAAACCCTTCAGAATGCCCATCCTCAGATCCTTCGACATAAATCCCCCTGGAACCCCGGCCAATAAGATCCGAGGAGGCGTGATAGGCGGATCGATAATAAGGGGAACGGTCCGGGTCGGGGACGAGATCGAGATAGTTCCAGGAGCGCCTACGAGCGGGGGGAAATACGAGTCTCTCATAACCGAGGTCGTGAACCTGAGGGCTGGGGGGAGAAACGTCGAGGAGGCCAGGAGCGGCGGATTAACCGGGATAGAGACGAAGCTGGACCCGGCTCTAACGAAGTCTGATGGAATGACGGGGAACATGGCTGGAGCGCCTGGAACCCTTCCGCCGACGCGCTACGACATCGAGATAGAGTACACCTTGTTCGAGAAAGTTGTCGGATTGAGCCAGGAAGTGCCCGTGACGCCGATAAACGTCGGGGAGCAGCTCGTGGTGAACGTTTACTCGACAGTCACGAGCGGGGTGGTTAAGAGGAGGACGAGCGAGAAGGTCGAGCTCCAGCTCAGGAGACCCATAGTCGCCGAGGAAGGAGACAAGGTCGCCATATCGAGGATAATAGGATCCGCCTGGAGGCTGATAGGCTACGGAAAAGTGGTCTAAGGGATGAAGGTCCTGGTCGATACGAGCTTCCTGATCTACTGCGCGGATAAAGGGAAAGACTTCCTATCCATGGCCGAGGAATCGCTTGGAGAAAGACTAGAGTGCTACGTGATAGAAGACGTATTGCGTGAGCTCAAGGGATTAGCGAGGAATCGAGGTAAGCGAGGCGCTCTAGCCGGAGTCGCCTCGAAAATAGCGGAGAAGATGACCTTGATATCGTCAGATCTCCCCGACACCTTAACGGAAGACCAAAAGCTCCTCGAAACCGCTAGGCTCCGTGGAATGGCCCTGGCCACGACCGACTGGGAGCTGATATCCGAGGCGAGAAAAAGAGGCGTTCCCGTTATAACCGTTAAGAAGAATCAGAGCGTGATCTTCCTCGGCACGAGGCTTAAGGTGAAATAATTAAGGGAGAAAAAGTCTCAGTAGCCGTAGATCTCCTTAGCGAAGTCTTCTAGGCCTAGCTCCTCGAGCTTTCTCCGAGTTGGAACACCGTTTACCCAATCTCTCGTCTTCCAATACTCGTCTAGGATCTCCCTCCACGGAGGGATCTTTCCAGCGGCTCCTCCCTCCTTATGCGGGACGCTCAGCTTAGGCGGTAGAACGTTCTCCTTAAGGGGATCCAAGCCCATTCTCAGGTTGAAGCAGTGCTGCATGTTGACTATTCTCTCCCCTATCTTCGCGGCGTCTCTGGGAGTAAGGTTCCAGCCCGTTATCGCGTTCAATATCGCGACCTCGTCGGATAAGTTGACGTCGGAGAAGAAGTAGAAGAAGCACCACACCAAGCTGTTCCAGAACTGCTGAACATCCTGGAAGACCGCGCCGACATACCCCTTCTTACGCCATTCGAATCGATCCATGGGCTCGGTTAAGCCGAGCTCCGGAATAGTCACCCCGAGCTCTATCGCCTCAGCGAATCCATGTATGTGGCATGCGCCTCGAGTGGAAGCTATCGTCGTAATGGTTTCAGCGAAGAAGGCCCTCGGATCGTGAGCCGCTACCGCCTGTCCCATCACCTCAACCGCGTAAGGCTTGGTCTCGGGATAAACGTCGACGCATGTTCTCAATCCCTCTGCAAGTAGATCGCCCAATCCTTCGCGCTTCGCGATCTTCTCGATCATCGTGAGAAGCGCGTCGGGGTTTCCCCACTTAAGCTCAACTCCACCTGTTTCCTCTTTTCCTATTATTCCGGCCTCGTATGCGTCGAATGCCCAGCCTAAGACCCCGCCAACTTCGATTGTGTCTATCCCGTATCTGTTGCAGAGATCGTTTGCCTTGACTACTGCTTCCAGGTCGTCGATGAGAAGGTTCGCGCCTATCATCGCTAGGGTTTCGTACTCGGGTCCAGCGGTCTTCGACTCGTACTTGGGGTTCGTGATCCTCCTATGGCAGCCCATGACGCAGAACGAGCACGGCCATCGAGCTGGTTTAAGCTCCTCGGTGAAGCGCGGGGTCCCAATCTTCTTAGCGCCCTCAGGCCATTTATCCTGAGACCAATTGCGTATAGGTAATAGCCCGTTCTCCTCCCTAGGCACGACCGCGGCCGCCTGTCCATCCTCAGCGTTGACCTTCGTGAACGGGGCCTTCATCACTTTCTTCATAACCTCTTGGTAGGTTTCCTTGAGCTTGTCAGGGTCGGCGACCGGGGGTTTCAGGGTCCCGCGGATCACGAGGGCTTTCAAGTTTTTCGACCCCATTACTGCTCCGAGACCTGTTCGGCCGAAGAACCCGTGCTTATCGTTTGCTATTATCGCGTATCTGACGAGGTTTTCTCCCGCCGGCCCTATCGTAGCCACGCTTGCATCCTTGTCTCCGACTTCTTCCTTCAGGGCGTCCGTCGCCTCAGCCGTATCCATCCCCCAAATCCTCGAAGCATCCCTGAACTCGATTTTACCATCGTTCACCCAGAGGAAAACCGGCTTCTTAGCCCTCCCGACTATCGCTAAGGCGTCGAATCCCGCCCGCTTCAACTCCGGCCCACCGTGACCTCCAGCGTTCGACTCACCCCAATAACCCGTTAAGGGAGATCTGGAGCATGCGGACCACCTCCCTGCGCTGGCTATGGCGGCTGCTTGATAGGGTCCCGTCGCGAATACTAGGACGTTCCGGGGGCTGAACGGGTTGACGTTTCTGGTGACCACGTCGGATACTAGCTTGATTCCGAATCCGACTCCTCCGAGATACTTCTTCGCAAACTCCTCACCAAACTCATCGATCCTAACGCTTTGAGAAGTCAGATTTATCCAGGCGATCTTACCCCAATATCCGCCTTTCAGAGTCATCGGAAATCATAATACAATCAACCGATTTAAATGATCTCCCTGAGCCCTGAGCCGGGGAAAGCCTTAAATTTAGAACGAATAGCTAAATTCTGGCAGTTTTCACGAGTGTTGAGGCATGTTCACCCTTACGGAGATCGAGGATATCGTAGCAATTCCACCCGCCGAGTTCGGGAAACCCCTGAAGCAGGCGGCGTTAGAAAGGGTCAAAGACGCGTATGAGGGAAAGATAGTGGAGGACCTCGGCTACGTGGTCATGGTAGTCGACGTAGACGTGGACCCGGTGGGAATACTCCTCCCGAGAGACGGATCAACCTACCACAAGGCCACGGCTAAGCTCCTCTGCTTCTATCCGAGGCCCCAGGAAGTAGGTGAGGGTGAGATAGTGGAGATAACCGAGTTCGGAGCCTTCATAAGGGTCGGGCCGATCGACGCCCTCCTCCACATCTCCCAGATAATGGACGATTACATAACTTACGATGAAAGGCATTCGATCTTAACCGGGAAGAAGACTGGTAGAAAGCTGGAGGTCGGCGATGATATACGGTTCAGGGTCGTCGCCGTCTCGCTCACTCATGGAACGACCGGGAAAGTAGGAGTCACCACGAGGCAGCCGTATCTCGGGAAAATCGACTGGATAAAGGAGAGCTTAGAGAAGGCTGAGCCCAAGTCCGAGAAGGAGAAAGCAAAGGCCGTGGCGGGTGAGAAGTGATGCCCGCGAGAGAGCGAGCCTGCCGAAACTGCAAGATGATGACCACCAAGAGTAAGTGCGAGAACTGCGGGTCCACGAATCTCACGGCGAACTTTTCAGGGCTCATAGTGATAATCGATCCGGAGAGATCCGAGATAGCGAAAGAGCTCGGCTTCAAGAAGAAGGGATCCTATGCGGTCCGAGTCGCCTAAATGGCCTCCTAAAAGCAGGATAATATTCTCCGAGGAAGCTAGACGGGCTCTGAAAAAGCCAGCTGGCCAGCTCGTTAAGGGGAGGCCTGACGAGGTCGCGGAAAAAGTCAAGAGAATAATCTTGAAGGAAAAGCCATCTAAGCTCGTGTTCGTGGGAGACTATACTTCGAGGAAGCTCGTGGACGCTGGTCTGAGAGCGGATCTCTACGTGATCGACGGGAAAACCGAGAGAA
>JAGGVM010000003.1 GCA_021157985.1 Nitrososphaerota archaeon
ACGGAGCCATGTACATAGTCGCGGCCATAATCACCCCCGACGGAGGAATGTTCACGAACCTCATCTTGCTCGGAGTATTCGTCGCCCTACTCGAGGGAGGAATCCTCGTCGCGAAGAGATATGAAAAACGCAGGGAGCAGGAAGAGGAAGAAAAAGAGAGAAAGGAGGAAACGCCTAAGCAGAGATACTGTAAGTTCTGCGGAAAGCCGATAGGAGATGAACTGTTCTGCCCGCACTGCGGGAGGTCTCAGGTCTAGATTAGGCCGCCGATCTTCAGCGCGTTGATCTTCTTCTTTACCTTCTTAATCGTCCCGCTCATCGTTAGAGCCCTAACCGCGGCGCGTTCTCCCCCGATCTTAGTGACCGCCGCCCCCGCCAGGAACAAGCGTGGAACCGACTTCAAAGCGCATCTAATGATAGCTATGCCTTCCTCTTGGTAACCCTTCGCGAGCTTGAGGTCTGCTGAGGCTAGGCCTGTTAATCCGAAGAGCTCTCGATACGATGCCTGAACCGCCCTGAATATCTCGATGGGGGAGAACTTAGGCTCCGATGAAAACGCCACGTAACGCTTCTTAACCCTCTTCATCGATCCTCAGCACCCCTCTCGCCACGTAACGCTTAGATAGCTTAACCAAGTTCTCCTCGAGGATCGATTCAGGAACCTTCGAAACCGCGTCCAAAGCCTTTTCCTGGCTGTAGCCCAGTACTTGAACAAGCGACGCGAGCTCCATAGGCCCGCGGAGCTCTAGGGGGTCAGATGCACCGGATGAAACTATGATATCCACCTTGCGCCCGAGGATTGAGACTATTCTGAGAGCCGTCCTGAGGAAGGATAACTTGTCTTCGAGGAAGTGGTTGAAGGGTAATTCGACGCTGTTTTTTATCAGGGATGCGACGCCCTTATCGAACCTGAACTCCGGGTTAGGTGGAATTATCAGGCTGTCCACCCTCGAATCCCTCGCGGCGACGAGCGCGGCCTCCAAGTTCCTACATAGAACGGTGATCACCTCGAACGATCCACGGTTCTTCCTCAGAGCTCTCAGGAGATCTCCGCGGCCAGATGGCTCGATAACCAGCTTCCTATAGATCTTGACACCGATCCGGTCGGCCTCAGATCTAAGCTCTTCAAAGCCTTCGAGTAAATCTGAGCTGGGCTCGATAACGGCTGAGTGAAAACCGAGTTCTTTGAGCTTTTTCAGGAGACCAACCGCTTGTTCCAGGGATTCGCCCTTGACCCAGAAGTCGATGAAACGCCTCATCGCCCTCCATCGTCTCTTCTTCCACCGCTTGTAAGCTTTGCCTCCGACTTCCTCTCGAAGACGTCGACGTTTCCCCGTATAAGCGCGACTATCCTGATCGGGTCTTTGTCGGAGACTTGGATGCGCCCGAGGAACGCCGATTGCTTGTCGAGCCTGATGTAGAGCTTTCCACCGTGCTTACCCTTCTTCGACCGTTCATGCCACAGCTCCGCGCGCTCGCTCGGCGAGAGACTTGACAAGATCCTCATGAAAACCTCCTCGGACAATTTTTTATCCGTCAGGAATATCCTCACGAGGGTTATCGGGTCGCCGTAGTGGCCCTCCAGGGTCTCCGTCGTCATCGACATCCTCCTCGCCGCCTCAGGTCCGAGAACGTTCTCAACGGCTTTGATGACCTTCTTCAAGTCCTCGGTCGCATGGCATAGAACCTGTATCGAGAGCCCCTCAACCCTCGGCAAACACGGCCACCTCCAATGAATCTACTGCCTCCTCGCTATATCTCCGTAGAGCCTATAGGGTTTCTCGGTCTTGCTCCGCGCGAGCTGGAAGACTATCTGGACGACGCGCATCCCCGCCTTGATCTTTATCGGGTGAGAAGTCATGTTGGAGATCTCGAGGACCTGGTGATTATGGGATCCGGGATGTATGAAGCCGCTCGCCGAGTGTATGGCCAGCCCCATCCGCGCGTACCTGCTTCTACCCTCGATCCAGCCGCAAACGTCGCCGTCCACGTAGATCTTCTCGGAGGTCAGGCCCAGGATTATTCCATGAGGCGGGATGACTATCTCGTCGGCCACTATCTCCTCGACGACGTCCCCGAAATCCATCCTCGAGAGATCTATAAGCCCGATATCCTCCTTAAACCTCCAAAACTTGTTCGAGAGCGTGAGGTCAACGGATCCGGGGCCTATCTGATCGGGCTCGATATCGGGTTCAAACCTTATCTTCCCCAATCTCATGAACTCCTTGATATCCCGGTCGGTCAATATCATGGAGCGTTCTCGAAGAGGAAAACGAAGCCGTGACCTTAAAAAGTTATATTCTCAGCCCAGAAACCTCCTTAAGACCCTCAACGCGACGTGAATGGTTAAATATCTGGTGGGAGGCTGTGAATCGAAAATGGGGCTTTACGCGAAGCTCGAGGAGCTCTGGCGGGAGAAGCCCGAGGAGCTGCGGAGCCTGATCAAGCAGAGGATGATTAAGTGGAGAAGGCAGCCTTCAGTGGTTAGGGTAGAGAAGCCGCTGAGACTCGACAGGGCGAGGAAGATAGGATACAAGGCGAAGCAGGGATTCGTGGTCCTCAGGGTCAGGGTGAGGAGAGGCGGGTTCCAGAAGCCGAGGCCTAGAG
>JAGGVM010000036.1 GCA_021157985.1 Nitrososphaerota archaeon
CCTTCATCAACGGCTATTAGGTCTATCAGAGCTTCCCCCAAAGCGTAAATCATCGACGCAACCTCCAACTTCGAAAGACCAACCAGCGCTCAAAATATCTAAATATCTCGCTCATTCTTACCTTTCCTAGGGGGCCGGTAGATCAGTGGGAGATCGCCCGCCTCGCACGCGGGAGGTCGCGGGTTCAAATCCCGCCCGGTCCACCAAAATCAACTTCGAGCTTTTCCCGATATCACGCTAATATACTCCCGTTTTTCCGAGGCCAGCGGCGTAGAGTTAGGTTATTAAGTTGAGTTCTCTTCTCGGAGGCTGGGTTTGAGAGATTGGAGGCGGGGCGCGGGGAGGGCGCGGAGTTTAAGCGGGAGGTCGGCTGGTTTAGTTCTTTCGCGATGGGATACGGAGACGTAGGCGCCGACATCTTCATAGCCTTAGGGATCGTGACGCTTTACACGGGTGGGGCCGCTCCGCTTGCTTTTCTCATAGCCGCCCTGCTCTACGTCGCTATAGGTTTGGCCTACGCTGAGCTCGCGCCGACGTATCCCTACGCAGGCGGGGTTCAGGTCTACGCGATGAGGGCTTCGAATTCCCTGATCGGTTTTCTGGCCGGCTGGGCGATAATGCTCGACTACACGATCGATATCTCCCTCTTCTCGACGGCTTCAGCCGGATACCTGAAATACTTGTTCCCATGGCTTAGAAACGCCTCGATAAACATCTTCGGCTTCTCGATTCCAAGCCTCGGATTGCTCGCCGCCCTCTTAGTGCTCCTCCTGATAGTAATAAACTACATAGGCATCAGGTATTCCGCGGGCTTCGTCTCCGCGCTCGTGGCCTTGGGTCTGCTAATCCAGATCGTGATCCTAGGTCTCGGCTTCGGAACAGCGTTCGATTTCAAGCTCTTCCTAGATCAAGTCGTCGAGCTGGGGAACGCGGCTCCTCTGAAAGAGGTCGGATACCTCAACGTCTTCGACGTCAAGACGAATAACTTCCTCTACGGCCTAACCCTCGCCATGGCCTCCTTCATAGGAATAGAGTCAATAGCCCAGGCGGCTGAAGAAACGAAGAAACCGCATAAATGGATCCCGAGGGCCGCGAAGCTCTGCGTGGTCGCCGTCCCGCTTTCCGTCATTCTGTTCAGCGTCCTCTCGATCGGCGTCCTAAACTGGAGGGTCCTCGGCTCTTCTTATGAAAACCCCGTGGCCGTTCTCGTAAGCAAGTTCCCCATGGTCGGCGAACCCCTCTCCCTGATCGTCTCTTTCACGGCCTTCATACTCTGCCTGGCCTCCGCAAACACCGGGGTAATCGGGGTTTCCAGGCTCGCGGCGAGCATGGGGAAGTTCAACCTGCTTCCCAACTGGCTTTACCACATCCACCCGAAGTTTAGGACGCCGACTAGGACAATCCTGATCTTCGGCTTAATAGGCCTGCTCCTCACGCTTCCCGGGGATATCCCGCTTCTCGCAAGCCTCTACAATTTCGGAGCCTCCTTCAGCTATCTAATCCTGATGATAAGCCTCCTGATGCTCCGGCGTATGGACAGAGAGGTGTATAGGCCTTGGAAGATCCCCTTCTCCCTCAAGCTGCGCTCAAATAACGGCTTCATCGAGATCCCGATAATAGGCTTGCTGGGGCTAGTCGGAATAGGCGCGATGTGGATGCTCGTCGTCCTCCTTCACCCCGCTGGAAGATTCTTCGGATTCCTTTGGGTGGCGATAGGCCTCTCCTTCTACGCCGTTTTCCGCAAAGCCATTCGAAGGAAGATAATCAGCAGAGATGAGAGAGGCCTCGTCGTTCCCGCGGGCTATCGGATGAAGCTCGCCGTCCTGGTAAGACCATCTGAAGACATGGAAGTCGTCAAGAAATCCATCATGAGAGCCCTTGATAAGCGGTTCTCAATAAAGCTCATGAGTATCCTAGACTATCCCGCGAAAATCCTAGACGCCCACACGGAGGAAGAAATTGAAAACGCTAGGAGGAAAGTCGAGGAAGAGCTCGCGTCGATCGTGAGGGAGCTCCAGTCCCTGGGATTCGACGCCGACTACAAGGTCGAGGTAGGAGACTTCGCGGAGCTCGTTGAGCGGGAGATCAATGAAGGAGACGTGGACTTCATAGCATACATCGTTCGAGGATTCGGCAAGGCAGGCTTCGAGAAAGGGAAAGACGAGAAGATCCGGTCGATAATGCGGAGGCATCCCGGGAAAATAATGCTCCTAAAAAGGTTAAAGGAATAAAGAGGCGATCAATACTTAAGTGACTTCTCCGTCTCTCAGATAGAAAGAAGGTGAGCCAGCCATATGTCTAAGAAAGCAGGTATCCGCGCGATTCTCCACATATTCGTCGAATCCAGCCAACTGGAGAACGTCAGCAGAGAAATAACGAAGCTCCCCGAATCCCTCGACGTATACGAGGTCACGGGCGAGTTCGACATCGTGGCCATAGTAACCGCCAACAGCATCGACCACTTCCGAGAGTTCCTCAAGGATAAGATCTTGAAGATCCCCGGCGTAAAGAGCACGGTAACCTCCATAGTCCTCCATACTTACAAGAAGGACGGCGTCGAAACAGGGGAATAGCCCCGGCGGCATGGTTATTTAGGAGCTTAGCGAAAGCTGAGCGATGAAACCGCAGCGAAAGGGCGGGCTATATAGGTCGAGGCTCGGAAAGGGATTGGACGAGGATGCTTTACGTTATCTCTCATCGCTGAGAGACGACGAAGAGATCTTGGTGGACGATATAGAAGGAACCGAGGCCCACGTAATAATGCTCGCAGAGCAAGGAATAATACCGGAACAGGATGCGGAGAAGATTCTGAGGGTTCTTGAAGAATTGAGGGGGAAAGCGCTCAAAGCCGAACTAGCGCTCGAGGGAGAATTCGAAGATGTCCACGAGTTCATCGAATCGTTCGTCATAGAAAAGCTGGGAATAGAGGTTGGTGGAAAGCTTCACACTGGGCGGTCTCGAAACGATCAAGTCGCCCTCGACTTGAGGCTAAGCTCGCGGAGATACCTAATCGAGATCTGGAGGGCAGCGATTGAGCTCGCGGAAGCACTCCTCTCGAAAGCCCGCGAAGTCGGAGACGCGATAATTCTCCACTACACCCATCTGCAACCAGCGCAGATAGGTTATCTAGCCCAATACCTGCTCGCTCACTTCTTCCACCTCCTAAGGGACATAGAGCGAATAGAATCTTGTTATCATAGAGTTAACGTGTCTCCGCTCGGAGCTTGTGCGATCGCTGGATCGACGCTCCCGCTCAACAGGCGTAGGGTCGCAGAGCTTTTAGGATTCGATGGAATAGTCGAGAACTCCGTTGACGCCGTGAGTTCAAGGGATTTCGCTCTCGAGGCTTTATCGGCCGCAGCCATACTGATGGTTAACCTGAGCAGGATAGCCGAGGACTTGATTATCTGGTCGTCAAGCGAATTCGGCTACGCAGAGCTTCCGGACGACCTCACCTCGCCGTCGAGCGTCATGCCCCATAAGAAGAACCCCTGCATTCTAGAGCTTCTAAGAGCTAAAGCCGGGAAGGTGATCGGCCTCCTCACCGCGGCTCTAACCATGATGAAAGGGATTCCCACGGGCTACGACCGAGATCTCCAAGAAGGCAAACCGGTTCTCTGGAACGCTCTCCAAGAAACACGCGACTCAACCCGGATCCTAGCGAAAGCGATCAAGGCCGTCGAGTTCAAGAGGGATCGGATGTTTGATAAAGCGGCTGAGACCTATGCTCCGGCGATCGAGCTCGCGGAATCTCTGATAAAATACTCCGGCTTATCCCTCCGCGAAGCGCACATGCTGGTGGGAGCGTTCGTCAAGGAGCTCCATGAATCCGGAAAACTTCTGAAAGACGCGGACCTCGGATCCCTGGAGAGGCTTGCCGAATCGATCCTCGGAAAAGAGCTAAAGTTCCCCGAAACAGTCTTCAAGAAGATAATCGAAGCCCGCGGAGTGGCGGATCTCAGGACGACTGAGGGCAGCTCGAAGTACTCCGAGGTTCAAAGGCAGCTGGAGCTGGGACAAGAGCGGCTTGAAGAGGTGAGGCGCCGCCTCGAGAAAGCCATGAAAAATCTTTCAAATTCAAGGAGAAAATTCGAAGAATCTTTATCAAAGTTTTTAAGCTAAAAATTAATCCATGTTTATTAGAGGCTTTTCAACATAATACATCGATAAACATGGGCGGTAAGGTCGCGCTAGCGTACTCCGGAGGGCTTGACTCCACTCTCATCTCGATTCTCCTGAAAGAGCATTACGGCTTCGACGAGGTCGTCGGGGTCCTAGTGGACGTCGGCCAGGGCGAGGCTGAGGTCGAGCTCGCTAAGGAGAGGGCCGAGAAGCTCGGAATAGATCTCCGCTACATCGACGCGAAGGAGGAGTTCGTGAAGAACTACGTCCACAAGTGCATCAAGGCGAACGGGAGCTACGAGGGATACCCGGTCGGAACCTCGATGAGCAGGATCCTCATCGGTATGAAGACCGCCGAGATAGCCGTGAAGGAGGGAATCGAGGCCGTTGCCCATGGAGCGACCGGGAAAGGGAACGACCAGTTCAGGCTCGAGGTCGCCTTCAAATACGTCGGTCCAGGTCTCAAGGTCATCGCGCCCGTCCGAGAGCTCAACCTCACGAGAACCCAGGAAGAGGAGATGCTGAAGAAATACGGGATCGAGATAAAGAAGCCTAAGGGGAAGATCGGGGGAGACGTGAACCTCTGGTCCCACTCGATCGGAAGCGGCCAGTTCAGCGACCTGAAAACCCAGTGTCCGGCCGAGGAATATTATTGGGTGAAGCCTCCGGAGGAGGTGCCCGACGAGCCGAGGGAGCTGACGATAAAGTTCGAGAAAGGTATTCCAGTCGAGGTCGATGGAATAACCGATCCGGTTAAGATGATAACCGAGCTCAATTACATCGCCGGAGAATATGGGATCGGGAAGATAGACATCCTCGAAGACGGCATAATAGGCTTCAAGTCGAGGGAGATCTACGAGGCCCCAGCGGCCACGGTCCTCCTCGCAACCCACGCCGACTTAGAGCATCTCACCCTCACGAAAGAACAGCTCAGGCTGAAATCCCAGATAGATCACCTCTGGGCCGACATAGTCTACCACGGAATGTGGCTCCACCCGCTTAGAAAAGACCTCGACGCCTTCATAGACTCAACCCAGAAATGGGTCAACGGAAAAATAACTATCAAGCTCCAGAAAGGCGGGTTCGAGATAATCGAGCGGGAATCGCCGGACGCCCTCTTCGCCCCGGAGATAAGGAGCCTGAAATCCGCGGGATTCGATCAAAAAGACTCAACAGGTGCCGTCAAAATATTCACCCTGCCATTCCAGCTATACAGCAAGAAAGGACGCTGAAACCCACTTATTTTCTTCCAAAGATTTTCGATATTTGATATGTGGGCCCGGTGGGCTTCGAACCCACGACCACCCGGTGTCTCACCTTTATCTTCTCGGTTATGAGCCGGGCGCTCCACCAGGCTGAGCTACGGGCCCCGCGTTTTTCTCTATACGTGCTTGGATTTAATGTTAATGATCGGTTTCACTCACCGCCTCGGGTTTTCCTCGATAAAATGTTAAATATCCTTATGAAATTTTTCTCTCAACCCTTGAGAGGTGGATGAGGTTGGCAGGTGACCGTCTTCCGGGATATTGATCCCGAGTTTTCTGAAATAGTCGAGCTCGAAGGCCACCTAATAGACTCCTACATTCTCCCAAAGGCTTTCGACAGAATAATGGATCTAGGCGGAGAGTTCGAGGTCATCGATTTCAGGATAGGCCGCAGAAAAGACGAGACAAGCTACGTAAAGCTACTGGTCCGGGGCAGAAGCCCAGAGCACCTAGAAACGATACTGAAGAGCCTCAGGGACCTCGGAGCCGTGCCGGTCTCCGTATCCGACGCTAGGCTCGAGCCCGCTCCAGCCGACACGGTGCTCCCCGACGGGTTCTACGCGACGACCCATCACCCGACTTGGATACGCTATAAAGGCGTCTGGCTCAAGGTCCAGGACATCTGCATGGACAAGGTGATCGTGGTAGACTCCAAAGCAGAGAAAGCGTACTGCAAGGCGATACGCGAGGTCAAGAAGGGAGATCTAATAGTGGTCGGCGAAGAGGGGGTGCGCGTCAAGCCCCCCGAGTATCCGAGGACCGGGACCGGCGTCTTCGAGTTCATGAGCAGCGGAGCATCATCCGAGCGGCCGACCCAAACGCTCGTGAAGAGGATCGCGGATGAGATATACAGTGTGAAAAGCGAGGGCGGGAAAGTGGCGGTGGTCGCGGGCCCCGCGGTGATCCATACGGGAGCCGCCGAGCACCTCGCCAAGATAATAAGGATGGGCTTCGTCGACGTTCTCCTCTCCGGAAACGCTCTGGCGGTTCACGATGTCGAGTACGCGTTGTTCGGGACATCGCTGGGTTTGAAGGTGGATGAGGGTAAGCGGATGCCCGGGGGAAATAGGAACCACCTCGTAGCGATAAACGAGATAATGAAATGCGGTGGATTAAGGGGAGCCGTTGAGAAAGGCGTTCTCAAGAAGGGAATATTCTACGAGTGCATCGTCCGGGGAGTGCCCTACGTCCTGGCCGGATCCATAAGGGATGACGGCCCGATCCCCGATGTAATAACGGACGTCGTCGAAGCTCAGAAAGAATACAGGAAGTACCTCAAAGGCGTGAAGCTCGTCCTCATGCTCTCCTCGATGCTCCACTCGGTCGCCGTTGGAAACATGCTTCCATCAACGGTTAAAGTGGTCTGCGTGGACATAAATCCAGCCGTTCCATTAAAGCTCATCGACCGAGGAACCAGGCAATCGATAGGCGTGGTATCCGACGTCGGAGTGTTCCTTCCGATGCTCGCCGACGAATTAGCCAAGCTAAAAGCCCTCCACGGCCCTCCGAAAAAGAAGACCTGATGAACTGACTTATCTTTTCTATAACATTCTTGGCCGCTTGTTTGAAAAAGATGTCGATCCTTATGTTAAGAATGATCGACTATGCTGATAAGAATCCTCCATCCACGGGAATTAGTGCTCCAGTTACATAGGTGGTGAGGTCGCTAGCTAAGACGAGCGCTATCCTCGCGACTTCGTCTGGTTCTCCGAATCTGCCTAGCGGTAGCCTGCTCTTAAAGGCCGCTGCCGACTTTATCAGCTCTACCTTGAACTTGAGCACCTCTTTCGCCGTCTCTTTCACGCCTTTCGTTAATATTCCACCCGGAATGATGACGTTCACTCTAAAACCGTTTTTTCCGTATTCTTTCGCTAAGCTGCGGGTGAGCGCTATCACGCCTGACTTGCTGATCATGTAGTGAGAAAGTTTTTCTTCGAATGGAAGTATGGCCTCGATTGATCCGACGTTTATTATCACTCCTCCCTTCTTCAACCTCCTCTTTATCATATGCTGACACATCCAGAAAACGGAATTCAAGTTCACGTTAAGCACTTTTTCCAGAAATTCCTCATCCACCTCGAGAAAGTCCTTGAAAGGATAGGTGCCCGCGTTGTTTACTAAGATGTCCGGCTCCCGACCGTTAAGCTTTTCCCATAACGCATCGATTTCTTTCTTCTTCGAGAGATCGACCACATGAGTGTTCACTTTCACTCCGAACTTTGAAGCCTCCATCCCAACGTTCTCCAATCCCTCACGATCTATATCCACGAGCTCTAGATCAGCTCCAGCCTCAGCGAATCGATACGTAATCGCCTCACCTATCCCGGCGGCGGCTCCCGTGATCAATGCCCGCTTTCCCTTCAGGGAGATGAGTCTCGACAGAGGCTTCAGCTCCGCCATAATTCCAAAGTTTTCGTAGAAAATTATAAGTGTGTGCTCCGGCCGGGATTTGAACCCGGGTCACGGGCTCGAAAGGCCCGTATACTTGTCCGGACTATACTACCGGAGCTTTCCGCGGGCAAATACTCGATTCGCCTGAGAAGTTAAAAAACTTTCATCCCTCCGTTTTAGAGCCTCAACCTCCTCCGATACTTGTATACAGCTCTAAGGTTATATCCTTATGAGAAGCCTCTCGAGATAAGTCTCTGGAGGTCTGCGGTTGTCAGCCATAGCGTCTAAGCGGTTCTCAGATGAATTATCTTCCCTCGCCGGGAAAAAGGTGAGGGTATCTCTCTCGAGTGGAGCCTGGTTCGAGGGAAAGGTCGCCGCGTATAATCCAAGCGATTACAGCTTATGGCTCACCGAGGCGAAGGATAGAGAAGGCGCCGTCTTCGATAAGGTATTCGTCTCCGGGAAAAGCATAGAATACGTTTTGGTCCTCGAGGTCGGCCCCGATCTCTCGAAGCTCGCTGAAAGGCTCAGCCGGGTCTTTCCCAACATGGTGAGATACGTCAGAGAAGCCGACGTCATCTTGGTCATGGACCGGATCAGGGTGACGAAGGACGGCGTCGTAGAGGGAACGGGGCCCGCCGCCGAGCGCGTCAAGAAAGTCTACGAGGAATGGTTGAGAGAAGAGGGGAAACAGGAGTAACCGGTTGAGGGAGTTTTAATTCGTCCAGGCTCCCTGCGGGTAGCTGGACTTATACTAAAAAGGTGGGATGACGACGGTTTTCACGGGCTTGGATATAAGGGTTGTTGACTTGTTCGCCGGCTGCGGAGGCTTCAGCTTAGGCTTTGGGAAGCTCGTTAAGGCCGCGATCGAGAACCACCCCCACGTTGTCAAGACCTATATGCATAATTTCCCATGGGTCTCCGTATTTCCCGAGGACGCTAAGAGGGTGAGCGGGAGAGTTATCCTCGAAACCACGGGGGAAGTGGATATAGTCGTGGGCTGACCCCCATGCGAGCCCTTCACGAGCATGAACAAGAAGAGGAAGCTCGATCCGCTCGATAGGCTTCTCAACGACGCTCAGGGCAGGCTCGTCATGGAGTTCATAAGGCTCGTCGACGAGCTGAGGCCAAAGATATACATCATGGAGAACGTCCCCGATCTCGTAGAAGAGCCGCTCGGAAGGCTCCTTAAACGCTTCTTCGCCAGAATAGGTTATCCAGCGCACTTCAACTTCGTCGAAGCCCATCGCTACGGCGTCCCATCGAAGAGATACCGCGTCTTCATATCGAATCTCAAGATAGATCTGAGCGGGATGGAGGAGAGGCCTAAATGCGTTGATGAGGCTCTTAACGGCTTACCTCCCTTCGGCGAGCTCCCGAACCACCTCCCTATCAAGGTAGGTGTGGTCAGGTTCAGGAAGATAAGGAAGCTGAAATGGGGTGAGGCGCTCTTCACTTTCAGGGATTCGTCGAATCGGGTGTACCGGAATTGGGTGAGGCTTCATCCAAAAAAGGTCGCGCCGTCGATCCATGGGAAATCCCGGTTTATTCACCCGCATGAGGACAGGCTCCTAACTGTTCGAGAGCAGGCTAGGCTCATGAGCTTCCCGGATAATCACGTCTTCTTCGGCGGAATTAACACGCAGTTCGATCAGGTCGGAGAGTCGGTTCCACCTCTACTCGCTAAAAAGCTGGCGAAGTTCGCTCTCAAGGCGCTTAACGAGCTATAGGTTCAGCTTTTCTCCTTCTCGGATTTCTCAGCTTCTTCAGGGAGCATTACCTGGATCACTCCATCCTTATCCTTCTTCATCACGACCCTGATCTTCCTCGGAGGCTTCTCCGCTCCCCGGCTCCAAATCAAGTGGTTAACGCCCTCCGAGAGCTTCACCTCTTCTCCCTTCATATGCCGCTTGGCGAACTCTTTCAATATGTTTACAGCTCGCTTGGCTCGCCTAGTTCTGGAGGCTTCATAAGCGTCTCTGAGGGGAACCACGTATACTCTCTCGAGAACGCTTTCGCTCATCTCCTATCCCTCCTACGGCTTGATCCTACCGCTCCTCCAATGCCTCCGCTTCGTATGGAACCTGAAGTTTCCCTTCGTCTTCATCACCACCCACGCTGGCACCGGCCAAGCCTTCTTCATCGCCCTCGAAAGCTTCCGCTTCAAGACCAACGTCCTTATCGTCATCTCCGCAGCAGCCTCCTCAAGCAACCAAAAACCCAACGCGGTCAAAATAAAGATTCCGCAGCGAAACTGGGCTTTAGAGCCGTCTGATCCTGATGTTCCGCCTGCGATCAAGCCTGCTCAGAAGCTCCTTCAAAGCATCATCAGTTATAGGGGTCCTTATCCTACCTGCGCTCGCGAGCTGGATTAGCTGCTCTTCGAGCTGGGCCACGAGCTCCGGCTTTATGAGTCTGAGATTAGCCAGCCTTTCCCGGGCCTCCGGCGTCAAGATTATCCTCATCGCGGCCTGCCTCTCGGCCTCCCTCCTCAGCCTCTCTTCCTCTTCCTCAAGCTTCTTCTGGAGCTCGGCCGCCCGCTTAGCCTTCAACCTCTCAAGCTCGTCCTCATCAATGGCCATGCGGAGATCCCGTGAGAACTAGCTGCCAATCCTGCTTATAACTTGTTTCCCCGGTAGAAGGCGGTTCGTCGTCGATTAGCTCCTCCCCTCTTTTTATACATGTTGGAGTCAATTGAATGGGCTCGTGTGCAGAATATTTTAAATATTCTTGTAAACAATGATCTCGCGCTATGGGCTCTGGAAAGATCTCTAGGAGGAAGTTTCTCGGAGTGGCGAAATCGGCCGCGATAGGCGGAGTGATAGCCGCGGGAGCAATAGGAGCGGTAGCGGGTTACCTGGGAGGAGCTTCGACAGGCGGAAAAACCGTTACGACTACTAAAACGGAAAAGGTATTCGAGACCGTTACTCAATCGGCAGGTGCGCCTGTCACAAAGACACTAACGAAGACCGTTACGGCCGGCGGAAAGAAGCTGAAAGCCGGCTACGTCTACGTGGGCCCGGTCGGCGACTACGGGTGGAGCTATGGCCACGATCGGGGTAGGCGGTGGGCTGATGAGCGGTTCGGCGCCGGCGTTGATAGCTTCTACATCGAGAAGGTTCCTGAGGCCGAGGTCGGCGGAGCAATCGAGAACCTCTTAGCCAAGGGAGCCGACCTCGTAATCACTACCAGCTTCGGATACATGGATAAAACCGCCGAATACGCCGAGAAATATCCGGACAAATACTTCGTCCACATCAGCGGATATAGGAGCGGGGCCGCGGGAAACGCTCCCCAGAACATGAGCGCAGCGTTCGCGGAATTCTATCAGCTGTATTATCTCTGCGGGCTCGCGGCGGGCGCCGTGACCCAGACCGGCGTCGTGGGCTATGTGGGAGCCTTCCCGATACCCGAAGTAGTTAGACACATAAACGCATTCGTCCTCGGGGCGAATTACGCTTACAAGAAGCGGACTGGTAAGAACATTAAGGCTCACGTCGATTGGATCTTCGAGTGGGTTTCGCCCGACAAGGCGAGGTCCGCGGCGACCGCGCTGGTGGAGGAAAAGAACTGCGACGTGTTAGCGTTCACAGAGGATACTCCCTCGGTCCTCCAGGTAGCGGAAGAATACCAGAAGAAGGGGAAGAAGGTCTGGAGCTTCAGCCACTACAGCGATATGAGGAAATACGGTCCAAACGCTCACCTAACCGGCCAGATAGCGAACTGGGGGCCGATTTACCTCGACTTCTATAGGATGGTCGCGACCAACAGCTGGAACTCCGTCGACATCTGGGCCAGGATCGGAGACTACATACCATACAGGTGGAGAAAGCCTGTGGACAAGAGCACGGCCGGAAAACCCGAGGGAGTAGTATACCTCGCCCCGCTTAACCCCGCGATTCCAAGCGAGTGGCAGAACGCCATAAAAGAGCGTTACGAGGAGATGAAGGAGCTTCTCTTCGAACCCTTCAGCGTTGAAGGAAACTTGGGTGAGCCGATCAGAGACCAGGATGGAGAGGTCAGGATAAAGGCGGGCGAGCGAGCCGACCACGACATGCTCTGGAGCATGGACTGGCTAGTAGAATACATCGAGGAGCCGCTGCCGAAGTAGATCGGCTAAAAGAGGAGACATTTTTCAAAAATGTTTTTTACCCGTTTTTCTCCCCTCTTTTTGTCAAGGCTTTTGATTTTCGGAGACGTTGCGAGGGTGCGGTGAGGTGTCCGATCTAGTAGTCTTGAAGGGGATCGTGAAGCGTTTCCCCGGAGTCTTAGCGAACGATCACGTAGACTTCACCTTGAGGAGCGGTGAGGTTCACGCGCTTCTGGGGGAGAACGGCGCTGGGAAAACGACCCTGATGAACGTGCTTTACGGCCTCTACAGTCCCGATGAGGGAGAGATCTACGTTAAGGGGAAGCGGGTTAGGTTCAAGTCGCCTAGAGACGCGATAGAGCTGGGAATCGGAATGGTTCATCAAAACTTCAGGCTCGTCGAGTCGCATACGGTCTTGGAGAACATCGTCCTCGGGGCAAGCGATCTCGGATTCAAGATAGACTTCAAAAAATATGGGGAAAAGATAACGCGGCTCGCCGAGTCTTACGGATGGAGAATAGATCCATACGCGCGGATATGGCAGCTTTCAGCGGGAGAGAAGCAGCAGGTGGAGCTCCTGAGAATACTATATCGAGGAGCCGACATCTTAATCCTCGATGAACCTACATCCGTTTTAACCCCTCATGAGACGAGGGAGCTCTTCAAAGCCCTTAGGAGAATGACGTCGGAGGGTAAGGGAGTGATCTTCATCACCCATAAGCTCAACGAGGTCATGGAGGTGAGCGACCGGGTAACCGTGATGAGGAAGGGAAAGGTCGTTATCACGAAGAAAACCTCCGAAACGAACCCAGTAGAGCTGGCGAACTACATGGTGGGAAGGCTCGTGACAACCACGCCGAGTAAATCCGCCTCAAGGCCAAACGGGGTCATCGCCCAGATAATAGACCTCGAAGCCCTAAGCGATAAAGGAACCCCCGCTCTCAGAAAAGTCAATCTATCGATCAGGCGGGGCGAGATACTTGGAATCGCCGGTGTAAGCGGTAACGGGCAGGTCGAGCTCGCGGAGGTCATGGCGGGTCTCAGGAAAGCGATCGGAGGCCGGGTGATAATAGACGGGGTGGATGTCACGAATAAGAGCAGCCGCGAGATAATCGAGCTCGGCGTGGCCTATATCCCGCCCGAAAACGTGAAGTGGGGAATCATTCAAGAGATGAGGGTCGTGGATAACTTGTTCCTGAAAGCTTACAGGTATCCACCTTACTCGAATAAGCTGTTCTTGAGATGGGGCAGGATCTTCAAGGAGGCCGAGAAGCTGGTCAAGGAGTTCGGCGTGATCACGCCAAGCATCTTCACGAAAGCTCGATCGCTCTCTGGAGGAAACATTCAGAGACTAATACTCGCCCGAGAGCTCTCCGGGCTCATAGGTGGAAAAGCCCCCAAGCTCATAATAGCCGCTTATCCGACGAAAGGCTTAGACGTGGCGGCGGCGAGCTTCGTTCACTCAACCCTCCTAAAGTACAGGGAGCTGGGATCCGGAATACTCTTCATATCCGAGGACTTGGACGAGATCCTGAAGCTCAGCGATAGGATCGCTGTTATGCTTGAGGGGCGGGTCACGGGGGTCCTTGAGCGCGGAGAGGCTGACGTTGAGAAGATAGGGCTACTGATGTCTAAGGCGATTCCTCATTCAGGGTGAACGAGCGGCATGAAGATCGAGACCCGGTTCGGGAAGATAAGGATCGAGCGGAGGCTTACTTACTCAAAATTAGTCTCAG
>JAGGVM010000134.1 GCA_021157985.1 Nitrososphaerota archaeon
GGTTCCGGGAAAAATTGTTGAGGAAATTTTGAGAGCTCTTAGGTCGAGGTCTCCTTGAAGACCATGGCCTGAACCCTGGTTAGGAGGAGCAAGGCTATCGGCGAGATCAAGACTACTCCGATCACCGGTATCAGCCCGCCTATTAGGTTGAGGATCCAGGCCATGATCATTGTCACTATCACGACCGCGATGTACCTCCCGGCTCCGAATCTCTTGATCCTGTCGAAGATCTCTCGATACTCGAAGACGCTTGATATCTTACCCGTGTGGACCACGTAGGGAATAGCCATGAAGAGATAGATGCTTATTATCAAGGCTATGACGAAAGACACGGTCAAGGCGGCGGCCATAACGCTTATGATCGCGAAGGGGTTCGGGATAACGCCTAAGCCTATGGAGCCCCAAGAAACCGCGAACGAGACCAACGCGACCGGGATCAACAAGATCAAGTATGCGACGAACAGCTTAACCCCATCCACGAACATCCTGCCCCACTCACCGTACTCGGGCAGAGAATCCTCGCCCTCGAGGCTCCTCCGAATGCATCGATAAACATAGCCTAAGACCAGGAAAACGGGCACTATCAGAAAAGACAGTAGAAAGAGAACTCCTAAGATCACGGCCCTGCTATACGGCTTCGTCGAAAACCTGAATCCATCGCTCAGAAAATCCCCTATTCCGAACTTCTTCATGACGATACTTTACGTGAATAATTCGAGATAAGGATTCCCGCGGGACGAGAGATCTTCTTATATGGAGTCAGCCCCGGCACTCCTCGGTGGAAAGCCTCGGATGAGCGTGGACGCCGAAGTCGCTAGGAAGCTCGGATACGAGGTCGAGCTGAGGCATGAGGGGAAGATATCGTTCTACGTTCCCAAGCTTCCGTCGGAGAAGGGGTACGCGCCTTCGGATCTCCCGGTATTCTTTAACCCGGTCTCCAAGCCCAACCGGGACATAACGATCCTCCTCCTCAAATCAAGGTTCAAGGGATCTAAGATCAAGGTGGTCGAGGCCCTCGCCGGAACCGGGGTGCGAAGCGTCAGGATAGCTAGGGAGACGGATGTCGTGGAGGAGGTGGTGGCCAACGATATCTCGGCTAAGGCGGTGCAGCTCATAAAAGTCAACGTGGAGCTGAACGGCGTCGGAGACTTGGTGAAGATCTCGAACCTAGACGCGAACGAGCTTCTAAGCAGATGTGGAAGGGGGAGACCTCGATACGACTACGTCGACATAGATCCCGCTGGGACGCCGGCTCACTTCCTCGAGAACGGGTTTCGAGGCTGTATTCGGGGAGGAATTTTAGCGGCGACCGCGACGGATATGGCCGCTCTCGCGGGGGCTAAGGCGGAGTCCTGTATAAGGAAGTATGATGCGAAACCTCTTAGATCGCCCTTCTCGAAGGAGATCGCATTAAGGATCTTGCTGGGTTTCGCTGCCAGGACGGCGGCCAGGCTCGGATTAGCGGTGAAACCAGTTCTAAGCTTTCAGAGAGATCACTACGCCAGGATCTTCGTCGAGGTGGAGCGCGGAAAAACCAAGGCGAAGAAGACGTTGAGAAAACTCGGATGGATCTCCTACTGCCCCAAGTGCATGAAGATCTACCTTGCGAAGAGATTCGACCCACCTATAACCACGTGTCCCGGCTGCGGGTCGAAGCTCGAATATGCTGGCCCGATCTGGCTCGATGAATACGCGGATAAAGGGGTTGTTTCAGAGGTTTTGGAGAAGGCGAGAGAGGAGGTCGAGATCTACGCGGAGAGCTTGAAGACCCTTGAAGCGCTGGCCCTCGAGGACACCGGGATCGTGGGATATTTTCCCGTGAACTCTTACGCGGAGCGGTTGAAGACCTCGCCGATAAAGCCCTCGAGGCTCATCGAGAGGCTCAGAGAAATGGGCTACAAAGCGACCCCCACGCACATCGACCCAAGCGGGATCAAGACCGATGCACCGCTGAAAGCGGTAGAAGAAGTCTTCAAAGAGGAAGGGTAAGCTCTAAAGCCTCCCGAAGCAGACTCGTTACAGGCTGGAAAGATGCCGACGAGGAGGTGGATCGAGGAGGCTAAGCGCGATCACTATAGGAGGAGGGCGAAGGCCGAGGGCTACAGATCTAGGGCGGCGTACAAGCTTCTCGAGGCCCAGAAGAAGTTTAGGTTGATCGAGCGCGGGGATATAGTTGTTGATCTGGGTGCTTGGCCGGGTGGGATGAGCCAGGCGGCTTCGAGGCTCGTGGGGCCTGAGGGACTTGTCGTGGCCGTCGATAGGAGGGAGCTGGAGGACTTCGGTATGGAGAACGTGATAACGCTTCAGCTCGACATCCTAGAGGATGACGTGGTGTCCGAGGTCTCGAAGGTCTTGGATGGAAAGCTCGCCGACGTCTTGATCTCGGATGCGGCGCCGAAGTTCACGGGGATAAGGGACATCGATGTGATAGCGCAATACGAGCTTACGCGGAGGGCCTACGAGATAGCTGGAGAGCTCGTGAGGCGCGGAGGATCGATAATGCTGAAGGCGTTTGAATGCGAGGAGCTCAGGGAGCTTGAGAGGGAGCTGAGGGGAGAATACGGGTCCGTGAAGCGGTTTATCCCGCGGGCTAAGCGGAAGACGAGCTCCGAGCTATACCTGATAGCGTTGAAAAAGCAGTTTTAGGCTGACGCCTTCCTCTTCCGACGCCTCTTTTGCTGCTTCTCCAAGTAGCTCGCATAGGATTCGAGGACCCATTTCTCGAGCTTTGGGCAGTTCCAAGGAGTCCGCACGCCCTCTTTCCCGCAGACCCGATCGTATTCGCATGCCAGGCATGGAGCTCCCTTGATCGGGTCGATCGTTACTCTGCGGATGAGGGGGACGAGCCTCCGGGTCCATCGATCCTTCGCGAACTCCTTAACCCGCTTCACCATCCCCTTCTTCTCGAGCCTTATCGCTATCCTCGAGCCTTCTCTGCTCGTGACGCCGAGCTTGTGCCATAGCTCGGATTGGAGAAGCCCCTTATCCTGATGTTTTAGGAGAAGCTTTATCGCCGCCTCCTCGAGCTTCGTAAGCTTCTGCGGCAAGAAGAGATCCCTCTAAGGTATTTCCCGGCAGCCTCCTTATATCTTAATCGCGGCCAGCTCCCCGAGCTCCCTAAGCCTCCGCTTCAAGGTGCTCAGCCCGATCCCCGCCGCCGCTGCCACCCTTCGCTGAGAAACAGGCGAGCCGAGCGATCTCGCGGCGAGATAAACCGAGGCCGCGGCCACGGCCCTCCTAATCCTCCCCTGGCTTAGGCCTGCTCCCCGGGCCTGCTCGAAGAGCTCGTTCGCCTTAACCTCGACTAAGCCGTTTAGGCCGAGGCTTCTAACGATCTTTGAGATATAGGCCGCTCCTCCGACTTCTTCCTTGACGCCGAGTAGGCTGGAAAGGGTCATGCTGCATCGGAGGATCTCGGAGGCGGTTGCCTCGGAGTGTTCGGCGAGCTCTCTCGCTGACCTCGGAACCCCGTGGATCTTCATGGCGAGGTGGAGGAGCGAGGTGGGCAGGGCCTTTGAGAGCTTCTTTGAGGGCTTGATCTTCTTGGAGGCTTTTCGAAGGAGGATGGCGGCGGTTTGGGCGACCGTCTCGGGTAATCCGAGGCTCGAGCTTACGCGGTAGATCTCCGAGAGGCATCTTATCGTGAACTCGTCTCCTTTCTCGCGATCTATGCGCTTCGCCGGAATGGTTGAGAGGCCGAAGTCGTGGAGGAGGGGGGTTATCGGGGCGCCGGTTCTCTCCCTTCTAAGCCTGTCACCGTATCCATAGGCTCTCCACTCGGGCCCAGAGTAAACGGTTCGACCCACCACTGCTCCGCAGTCGAGGCAGATCAGCTCCCCCGATTCCTCGTCCTCGATTATCCTCCTGCTTCCGCAGAACCTGCATCGAAGCTCGTTCATCGCCGACGCGGGAGAGAAGGGGGCTCAGCTTATAACTTGATTTCCCGGAAGATGTGGGAAGACTCCGAGGGTTTTATTCCGAGATCATCGAGGTAGTTTTCTCCCGGGTTTCTTCGATTCCTCGAGTAGGTAGAGGGCTGTGCCTTCGCTGATCGACGCGCCGCCAATGGGCTTCACTTCTACGTAGAACTCCTCCTCTTTTCCGAACACGCTTGAGACGACGCCGAGCTCCCTCAGATCGGAGGCGTAGACCTTTTCACCGAGCCTCGGCATCCGCTCGCCTTTAACCACTACTTTCCCCTCGACGATCGCCCAAACCTTTCCAAGCCTCCTGAGACCTCGAACCCTCCGAGCCATAGCTACCTTCTACGCCGCCTCCCAAGCTCCAAGGCCAGGAGCCTAATCACCTCACCCTTCTTCATGGGCTTCCCGGGCTTAACGATCACCTTCCCAGTCCGCTTCCACCAATAGGCCGGATGACTCCCAGGCTCTATCTCAACCTGCCAACCAAGCCTCTTCGCGGCCGAGGCGAT
The DNA here is from genome assembly GCA_021157985.1 of Nitrososphaerota archaeon. GTDB lineage: Archaea > Thermoproteota > Nitrososphaeria_A > Caldarchaeales > Wolframiiraptoraceae > Wolframiiraptor. The sequence goes on from JAGGVM010000134.1 coordinate 4,433, forward strand.
TTGCTCGGCGTCGGGGTTTCGGACCGCGAGCCTCTTCCCTACGCGCCTACATCTCGACCTACTAACTGATTCATCGAAGTAGATGGGCCAGATGACGTAGCCCTCGCGCTTGATCAAGCCTGCTTCACCAATACGGCGTTTATGACGCCGTCCTGGCCCGGCCTCGAGGTCACCTTAGCCTTCCCGAGCTCGGTCTCGATCAAGGCGCCTTTAGTGATGACGCCGCGGCGCTCCAGGTCCCTGCTCGCCGGATTCGATAGAAGCCTGAGGATCTTGACTTTCTGAGCTATCTTCTTATCCGGGTCGAAGACGTTCGCGTAGATGTCCGCGGCTAAGGCGTATTTCACGCCGCCGCCTCGCGTCCGCTTCTCCCTGAGCTTCCGCTCACCAAGCCTGGTTAAGACCGGAGATCCTCCACGCTCGTATTTCCGCTTCTTCCTGTTCGGCCTCTTCCTACCGCCCGTCGGCTTCCGCTTATGGAGATCGGTATGCCACTGGGTCATCTTTCCCGGCTCCTTCCACGAAGCCTGCGAGCCACCTTATAAAATAATCGCGCGGTCACCCAGCCTCCAACCAGCTGAGGAACTCCGAGGTCGAGGTAAAGGACTTCACCATGGACTCGTTCGCGAGAAGCCTCACGGAGGCGGTGGGGAGGCTGGAGGCCACGTAGTCGAGCCACTTGTCGACGCAGCCACCCGGATCCAGATACCTATAGGTCGTTGAAGCTGGGGCGGGGGAGTTCTCGGGGTCGAGGTAGGTGAAGGCGGCGAACCCGTTCTCGAGGAGGAAGTGCTTGTGACCTATCGGCATCTCCATCGGGGTGAGCCAAACCGTGTAGTAGGACGATCCCTTGCGCATGGCGAAGCTCATGGCCGCCACCGCGTCCGTCACGTAGTTCGCCGCCGGATCAACTATCATGAACTTACCTTCATATTCGTATAGAACAGCTACGTGGCCCCGCTCGCCGGAGGATACGCCGATCAGATAGATGTTCTCAGATTCGCCGAGAACAGATCTGAGCATAGCGTAGGCCAGGACCGCGAGGTCTTCGCAGTCTCCGCCTCCCCTCGCCAGGGTCTCGTTGGGAAGTGAGACAAAGTTCCTCAGCATGTCCAGTTCGTGATCCTCGATGAACTGGTGGTAATCATCATCCAAGTATTGTAGGTTCTTGGTTATCCACTCGAAGACCTTCCTGGCCTTAAGCTCCGGCGGCGTATCGCTCCTCAAGCCAAGCTCGCCTCTCACGACCTTCTCGACGTCTGCTTGAAGCGACTGCTTCAGGATTGTGGGGAAGAACTCGTTTGGGAGGAGTATGCGACTGGAGATCGCTTCGAGCTCCTTCTTGATCTCCGAGTATCCCGATTCGACGCTTTGATAGCCCTGCGCTAGGTTCTCGTATTTCTTCTTTAAGTCCGCGTAATCCTTCTTCAAGTCCTCATGTTTCTCAATGAGCTCCCTGTACTCTCCGCGGAGAAGCTGATAATCCGATTGAAGCTTGCTGTAATCCATCTTCAGGAAGGTGTAGTTATCGAGGAGCTTTGCATAGCTATCGTTAAGCTCGAGGTAACGCGCCTTCAGCGACGCGAGCGCCTTCTCCAGGGTGCTGTAATTCGATACGAGCGTCGAGTAGCTGGAATTAAGATCGGAATACCGTGTCTTGATCTCGAGATACTCCTTCTCCAGCCCCGCCTTCTCCGCTTCTAGAGCCGAGTAATCGCTTTTGAGCGCCGAGTAACTCATATTGGTCATAACCAGTAAAACGATCAGCACGGCTGAGAGAACGGACAAACCTATGGACGAAGCCTGCATGAAAACCTCCGAGAAGACCGGGCAGAACGGAGATATAAACGGTCCACGGCATTAGGTCTTTATTCAGGCCGGGGAAAATTATCCACTTGGAGGAGGGAGAAAATATGCTCGAGGACATCACGGGATATGAGAGGGGGAAGTTCCTCAGGGTCGGCGCTCACAGCCACATCAAAGGACTCGGGCTCGAGGGATTAAGGGCTAAACCCGTTGGAGGAGGACTCGTAGGACAGATAGAGGCCAGGGAAGCAGCGGGAATAATCGTCAAGATGATCAAAGAGGGAAAGATGGCTGGAAGGGCGGTGC
>JAGGVM010000084.1 GCA_021157985.1 Nitrososphaerota archaeon
ACTATAAGCTGAGATCGTCTAGGATAGCGGAGCTCGAAGCGGAGAGAGAGGAGATAATCAGGTTCATAGAGTGGGTGGAGGGAGAGAAGAAGAGGATATTCATGGAGGCCTTCAACCGCGTCGCCGACGCCTTCGAGGAATACTTCACGAGGCTCACGGGTGGAAGAGGATGGCTAAGGCTCGAGAACTTCGACAACCCCTTCGAGGGAGGAGTAGAAATGATCCTAGCGTTCCCAGGAAAGCAGCCGAGAAGCTCGAGAGCCGCCAGCGGAGGAGAGAAATCAGTCGCCGCCGTCGCGTTGCTCCTGGCCCTTCAGGGATTGACCCCCGCGGAGTTCTACGTCTTCGACGAGGTCGACGCACATATGGATCTACAGTATACGAAGAGGCTCGCGGACCTGCTCAAGGAGATGGCGAAGAACACGCAGATAATAGTGATAAGCTTGAAAGACGTCGTAGTAAGCAAAGCGGATCAAGTCGTGGGAGTGTACAACAAGGGAGGCGCATCCAGGATAGTTAAGACGCGGCTCAAGGAGGTGGAGGGAGCTGGCTGAAAAAGTCATAACGATCTGGAACGATCCCAGGTGGAGGGTCTTATTCGACGTAACGAAGCTGGGGAGGGTTAAGCCTTGGCAGGTAAAGCTCGTCGAGATTCTATCCTCATTGATGGAGGAGCTGGAGCGGGCGGGAAACGTGGACCTGAACTCGTGCGGGATAGCGGCCTACTCGGCTGCGACGATCCATCGGATGAAAACCGAGAGACTTTTGAAAGCCGATATACCCAGAACCTCGGATGAAAACCGTGGAAGAGAGGTTTTGATCGTTCCGCCTCCCGTCAACCTCCCCTATATGCCCGAGTTCATGGTCGCGACGGTCAACGAGCTCGTCCAAGCCCTCAGAGCGGTCTTCCTCAAACCGCAGCAGAAGAAAGACGTGGAGGAGGAGAAAGCGCTTCTCGAAGTCTTCGACGTAAAGCTCGATGAGTTCCTGGTCAAGATCGAGGAAAGGCTCGAGGAATTCATAGAGGGATTGGAGAGGATCTTCGAGGAAAAAGAGATCGTGGACGTCGCGGATATATTCTCGGGCGTCGACAAGCTTGAGGCGGCTAGGAGATTCATACTCCTCCTCTTCGCCGCTGCGAGAGGGGTTGTCGAACTCATCGAAGATGATGAATGCAGGTTAATCGCGGTGAAGTGGAATGGTGGTGGACTCGGAGGAACTGAAGGCCAGAGTTGAGGCAATCCTATACGCCTCCGGCAAGCCTCTCACCCTCAGAACCATAATGCGCGCATGCGGAACCAGATCGAGGAAAAGGGTCTTAGAAGCGATCGAGGAACTCAAGAAGAGATACGAGGAAAACTCCCGAGCCCTCGAGCTCGTCGAGCTCCCAGGCGAGAGATACTACCTGAAGCTCAGGAGAGAATACATGGATCTAGTCAAGAAGGTTTTGAGGAAGCCTCTCGTAAGCCGCGGCGTCATGCGAACCCTCTCTTTCATAGCCTATCATCAGCCCGTTGAGCAGAGCAGGGTGGCGGAGGCCAGGGGTGGAGCGGCCTACAAGCACGTCAAGATACTTCTTGAGAAGGGGTTGATCGAGGCTGAGAAAAGCGGGAGGACCCTGGTCCTGAGAACCAGCCCCCTCTTCGCGGAGCTCTTCGGAACGGGAAACGACCCGGCCGTAATAAGGAGGAAGCTCAGGGAATACATGAAGGGCCTGGAAGAGGGAGCCGGGAAATCTCGGAGAACGAGGGAAAGCTAACCGCGCCTGAGATGGTCAGCGAGCATTAAGGCAACCCAGATAGTCAATATGCAGATCGAGAAGATCTCGAGAGAAGCTATCGATGGCCATGGAATCACCGCCGCGAGGATGAAACCTATCAGGGAAAGGACCGTGAAGAGAGATCCGAGCTTAAGCCTTCCGCCGGCGAGAAAAGCAATCCCGAAGACGAGCACCGCGACCCCGGCCCAGATGAAGAACTCGTAGGAGACGAGGAGATGCGGGTAAGTTCCCTCCGGGAAAACCGCTATCAGGATCAGGTGAACCGCTGAGAAGAAGAACATCGAGGAGGCGAGCGCCGAGATCCTCCCATCATACTCGGATAAAAGGTAGATCGAGTAAAACAGGGCCAAAACCCCGGCGACGAATAAACCGGAGTTGAAGACGTAAGCATATTCCGCGCCGAGCGCGCCCATATCGCTTAACGCGTTCTTCGCGATGGAGAACCATGGATTCAAGGCCATCGAGATGAAGATCGTTATCCAGCCGACCGCGAGAGAGATGAGCCCGAAGAACTTCAGAAACCCGGGAACCCGCCTACTCGAAGCCGCCATGAGGACTCAGCCCGAGAGCTACTGCTGCCTTCTCCTAGAAACGCCCACGGCCGTTCCCATCCTACCCGTGGTCCTCGTCCGCTGGCCCCTGACCTTCAGGCCGAGCGAGTGCCTAACGCCTCTCCAAGACTTTATCCTCATCTCTCTCAGGATATCCTCCCTGATCGTGTAGACGAGGTCCGAGCCGTAGACGTGTAGATCCTTCCCGGTAACCGGGTCCCTCCTCCTGTTCAGGAGCCACGCCGGAATTCCGTGGCCTAATGGGTCCCGCGCTACTTCCTCAAGCCTCTTAAGCTCTTCATCGCTGAGAAAACCGAGCCTCTTCTCCGTATCGACTCCCGCGACCCTGGCGATCGCGTAGGCCAGCATAACCCCGATTCCCCGAACCGCCGTCAAGGCGTATGGAACCTTGAGAGAGCCGTCTAGGTCTGTTCCCATGAACCTGACGATCGGCCTGAACTCCTGCGCAGAGACCTCGGTCATTTTTCAAGTCGAAGGAAGCGCAGGCACTTATAAACATTAAATCAAGATTTGGAAAAAGCCCTCATAAGAGGCTTGGGGAAGGCTTTACGACCATTCTCTTCACGAAGAACTTATATGAGGGTTCAGGAGTCTACGTTTGAGAAACATGATCACGGGTGTTGAGTGGATTATTGTGGCCGTGGTTCTCGTCGTTTTGCTTCTATGGGGTCCATCCCAGCTTCCCAAGATAGCCCGCGCGTTCGGAGAAGCAAAGAAAGAGTTCCAGAAAGCGACGAAAGAAGCCGAGGAAATGACCGAGGAGGTCAAGGAAGCCGTTAAGCCCATGGCCGAGTCGGTTACCTCAGCCGCCGACGAAGTCAGAAAAGTGGACGACAAACTCCTAGAAATAGCCAGATCCCTCGGAATAAATACTGAAGGAAAAACCCGGGATCAGATAGCTGAAGAAATCCTGAAGCGCACGAAGAAGTAACCACTTCCCGGAAAATTTAGAAAATCGATCGGCGACCCCGCTTGGCCTTTTTCTCCGTGAAATCGACTTTTCGAAATGAAGCTATGTGTAAAACCTGATATAAGAGGGGGGAGCTAGGGATCGATGGATCAAGTGGCTTACAGGTAGAGGGAGCTCTGGAGGATGAATGAAGTGGAGAACTCCGAGAAGCCGAAAGACATGAAGGAGATGACGCTCCTAGAGCATCTAATAGAGCTTAAGGAAAGAGTGAAGATCAGCCTGATAAGCATAGGCGTCGCCACCCTCATAATGCTCGTCTTCCCCGCTCAGATAACATCTCCCTGGGAAATCGCCTCCGGAATGTATCTACCCGCCATCTCCCTCATCCTCAACTCCCTGAAAAACGCCGTCAAGCCCGAAATAATGCAGCTCATGGGTGGAACGGTCACAGCGCCGCTTGAAATCTACTTCATCGCATCGCTGATCTTCGGCGTGATCTTCGCGAGCCCAATAGTCGGCTACGAGATATTCAAGTACATAGACCCGGCTCTGTACCCGCATGAGCGGAGAATGATTTACCCGTTTATGGCCGCTTTCCTAGGTTTGTTCGCCGCGGGGTTGGCTTTCGGGCTCTACGTGATCACTCCCTTCACCTTCAAGGCGATGTTGATCTTCTTCGACTTAGTCGGAGCTCAGCCGCTGATCTCGATAATGGACTTCTACATGACGATCCTGATAGTTACCCTGGCCACCGGAATAGTCTTCACGACGCCCACGATCCTCGTCCTCCTAGTCAGAGTAGGACTCCTGAGCACCAAGACTATCGAGAGGAACAGGAAATGGATCTACGGAGCCATGTACATAGTCGCGGCCATAATCACCCCCGACGGAGGAATGTTCACGAACCTCATCTTGCTCGGAGTATTCGTCGCCCTACTCGAGGGAGGAATCCTCGTCGCGAAGAGATATGAAAA
>JAGGVM010000100.1 GCA_021157985.1 Nitrososphaerota archaeon
CGATCATCCCCAAGCGCTTCTGGGGCGAGTTATCGTTCGAGATCTCCTCGGCCTGCTCGAGAACTAGGTTCATGTGCTGGTCGTAGCCCTGCAGGACCCCCCTGAGGATCTTTCCTCCCCTAAGCCTGACGAGCACCGTATTCCCGAGGCTCTTCGACAAGACCTTTAACGAGATATCCGCGGACAACCTCTCAGCCCGTTTTCACAGCATTAGCCGCTAATATTAATCTTTACCGCATTCGCTTGGAATAAACCGGTAATCCGGGATCTAATACTGGGAGAATGTATTAGGTCGTGCGGCGGAGCTATCTTTTTCTCTGAGAAGTGGCTGCTTAGAGGCGGAGGATTCGCATGCGGAGAGAAGACGAGGACATCTTGGAGGAAATCGAAAGGGAAGTTCAGAAAATCCTGAGCAGGGAGCGGGAGAAGAGGAAAACTAAGGAGAAGCCGCTGAAAATACGTTACTTCAAATCCGTTGACCGGGAGACCCTCAGGAAGCTTATAGAGGGACTCGAACCGGAGGGAGCTGTTCTCATAGCGTTGAAGGCCTCCGATCTCGAAAGCATCAAGGAGGAAGTCTCCGAGCTCGCTAAGCGTGCGAGAGAGCTTAACGGCGAGATCTACTTGATCCGTTGGCCAATCCTATTAGTCACGCTGGGAGGAACGGAGCTCGAGATTCACGAAGGCTAGCTCCTGCTCTCCAAGGTTATCGACTCGAGGTTTTGAGGAGCGTATATCCGAGTTCCCGGGAGGATCTTCGAGGCTCCCTTCGCCAAGCTCATGACGGCCTCCGGCTCGCCGTGCACTAGGATAAGCTTTCTAGGCTTAGGCTTGAATGCTCTGAGGTAGCTGAGGAGCTGCTGCCTACTCGAGTGGCCTGAGAACCCGTCCACCTTGTTCACCTCGAGCTTTACGTTAACGATCTCGGTTTTACCCGATTCATCGATTACCGGGAACTCCCTGACCCCTTTCAAGAGCTTTCTACCCAGGGTTCCCTCGACCTGATAGCTCACGAATATCAACATGTTCCGATCGTCGGATGCGAACTCCCTGAGATAGGAGAGTATCGGCCCGCCCTCGAGCATCCCGGAGGTAGCCATTATTATCAGCGGATCCTCCATGTTCAAGATCTCCTCGCGCTGCTGCTGGCTCTTAACGGCTGTGAAGTACTCGCTCATGAAGATGTTGCCGAGCTCCTCGATCCTTCCGCCGATCTCCTTTCCGAGATAGCTTGGGAACGCTGTGTGGATCGCCGTCGCCTCCACCACTAAGCCGTCTAAGAAGACGGGGACCTCCGGTATCATGCCTGATGAGAAGAGGTGGTTTAGGACGAGCATGATTTCTTGGGCTCTCCCGACCGCGGGGACCGGTATCAGGGCTTTTCCACCCCGCTCTATGGTCTGCTTGATGTAGCTTGCTAGGAGCTTCTCGCTTTCCTCCCTCGTGAACTGGACGGGGGTCGCTCCATAGGTGCTCTCCATTATCAGGGTCTCGGCTCTCGGGAACTTGTAGACCGCTGCGTCGAGGGTTCTGCTGTTCTCGAACTTGAAGTCCCCGGTGTATATTATGTTATGGAATCCCTCGCCTATGTGGATGTGGACTATTGCTGATCCGAGGATGTGGCCAGCGTTATAGAATGTTATCCTGATGTCGGGAGTTATGTTCGTGACGACGCCGTAGTTCAAGGTGACCGTGTGCTGGACAGCCGTCTTGATATCCCTCTCCGTGTAGGGCGCGAAGATCCCCTCCTTCCCCGCGACGTTGATGAAGTCGAGCTGCTGCATCAGCATCAGTGGGAGCGTTGGCTCGGTGCAGTAGACGGGACCCCGGTAATCGTATTTGAAGAGATATGGAACCATTCCCATGTGATCTAGGTGGGCGTGGGTGACGACGACCGCGTCGAGCTCGCTTATCAGGTTCTCCATGACGTCGAACCTCGGGATCATCTCTAGGTTCTTGGTTCCTCCCGGGGAGAAGCCGCAGTCGAGTAAAACCTTGCTCTCGCTCGTCTGAATAAGTATCGCGGATCTGCCGACCTGCATCCCCGACCCGAGTATCGTCACCACCGCGTCCTTCGTCTCGAAGACCTGATTCCGGAAGACCTTCTCTCCTATACGCCTCAGCGCTTGAAGCCTTTCTTCCGGGTATCCGTAGATTATGCTGTTCGCTTTTTGAACGGTCTTCGTCTGCATCGGAGGCTGCATCTCGACCCTTATGACCCATCCGGTCTCGGCGCTGAGCTTTTTCACCAGCTCGTCCGGCGGAGGCCTTATCGTTGGAGCGAGCTCGACTATCACCTCTCCGATCAGATCGTTGAAGAGCAGGCTCTGCACGCCCTTTATCGACTCCTTTATCTTGGCTTCGACGACCTCTTTCTGAGATCTTATTGAGTCATCAGGCCTGATCGCGATCCTCTTCTTTATCAGGGTGACTAGGTCCTTGGCTATCTGATCCCTGTTCGAGAAGACCTCGGGGTTACGGGTGTAGAGCACTATCCTCGGACCCTCGAACTCTATCTTCGTTATCCCGGCCTCGACGGGGTTCACGATAGAGAAGTATCTAGCTATTTCATGCCTCAGCCTATCCAGTGAAAAGAGCTCATGCGAGGTCATGATCGTGAGCAACCGCCGGCCTAATAGAGGCGTTTCACGTATTGGGCGTAGAGGGGTTTCTTCTCCTCTAGAGAGAGCTCTGCGTATTTTCCACCGACCTTTATGTAAGCGACGTCTATGCTGTCTCCCGACCCGATGTCCCTCTGAATCGCGGCGGCGACTGCCTTGAACACGAGCCTAGCAGCCTCCTCGACGCTCATATCCTCTCTATACTCGCTCTCTAGGATCCCGTAGGCTATCGGGGACCCGGAGCCCGTTGAGAGCAGTTTTTCCTCGGTTAGAGTTCCATAGAGATCTACGTTGAATATGTGCGGCCCCTTCGAGTCGACTCCCGCTATTATCAGCTGCGCCTCATAGGGGAACAGCCTCCACCTGATCATCAGGTTTGCCGCCAGCCGGGCTATCGAAGCGATGGACATTGGCCTACTCCAAGTTGTGAAGTAGTATCGGAGGTTTGCGCGTAGGTAGTCTATTATGTTCTGGGCGTCCGCGACCCTTCCCGCTATCGTGATCGCGGCGTGATCGGCTAGGGGGAAGACTTTCTTACATTTCCGGTGGGCGATGAAGAAGCCCGCTGTGGCCCGGGTATCCGTGGCCAGGGCTACCCCGTCCTTGACCACTATGCCCACTGTTGTTGTGCCTGTTTTAACCGGTTTGATCTTGAAATCGTTTTCAGAGAACATCCGTCCAGCACACCCAGATGGAGCCTGCGGAGACTCCAGCTATTCTCCAGCTTAATGAGTTGTAAGGGGGTTAATAAAAGGTTTGTGGAGGCGCTGGTTTCCGATCGGGTCGAGAGGCTGCGCGCTTATGCGATGCTTAATAAGGAGGTTTTGACGAAAGATTTTTCGAGCGTTCATGTCAAGCGAGGGCTCTGAAGCCAAGCAGAAGGCCGAGAGAAAAGCCGAGGAGAAAGCTCCCGATAAGAGGCTCATCAAGGAGGGAGACCTCGTCCTAGTGGATTATACGATAAGAGTAAAGGAGAACGGCGAGCTCATCGAGACGACGATCGAGGAAGAAGCGAAGAAGGAGAACGCGCAAGCCCAGGGGCCCTTCGAGCCGAGGCTCATAATCCCAGGCCGCGGGTTCACCCTGAAGGCCTTCGAGGAGCAGTTAATCGGCATGGCCCCGGGAGAGGAGAAGAAGTTTGAGATCCCGCCTGAGAAGGCTTTCGGCCCCAGAGATCCATCTAAGATAAGAGTGATCCCGCTTAGGAGGCTGAGGGACGTCGAGGGGCCGATAACTATAGGCAGCAGGATAATCGTCGATGGCAGAGAGGGCATCGTGAGGAGCATAGGATCGGGAAGGGTTCAGGTGGACTTCAACCCCTATCTCGCCGGGAAGACCTTGGACTGCTACGTGAAGGTGGTGAAGATACTCACCGAGAAGAGCGAGAAGATCAAAGCGCTCATCCACTACAGGATCCCGGATGTCGACGTCTCGAAGTTCAAGGTTAGGGCCACGAAGACGACCGTGACTATTCAAATCCCCGACGAAGCCATGTTATTGCCCGCTATCCAAGTCGCGAAGAAGACCCTGGCCAGGGATCTAATGGAATACGTGGATGGGATAGAAAAGGTGACGTTCACCGAGGTCTTCTCGAAGGAGAAGGCTCAGTAGAGGGTGAGGAGCTCAGGTCTCACGTTCTCTCCATCGACGTCGATTATCGCGCAGAACCCGTTCTTCGCCGGACCAGCGTTCACCACGACCGTCCTACCAAGCTTCGTTATCCCCCTTCCCTCGTGAGCATGGCCCGTGCAGACGAGAAGCGGTTGAACCTCCTCGACGAACCTCCTCACCGCGGTGCTTCCTATGTGCTTCACTCCCGTGAAATCCACATCGGTTCCATATGGAGGGCTATGAGTTACGAGAATTAAGTCTCTGAGATCCCTATAGTTCTCCAATACTTTCTCGAAGTCCGATTCCTCGAGCTCGGTTAGGGTGCCGAACTTACCGCTTCCGCCGCCGAGACCAGCGAAAACGTAGCCCGAAAACTTCTCAATCCTCCCGTTCAGGTTCACGGCCTTGACCGCCTCGGGTTTCCAAGTTAAGAGCGATGGCGGATCACAGTTCCCGGAGACGAAAAAGATCGGCGCACCGGCCTCGGAGATTATCTTCAGGACCTCCTCAGCATCCCTCGGGCTTCCGAAGTGGGTTATATCTCCCGCGATCACTATTAGATCTGCCTTAAGCTCCTTAGCTTTCTCGGGAATTCTCTCTGCGGCTTCAAAGCTTCCATGAATATCGCTAACCTGAAAGATCCTCATAGCAGATCAGAAATCACCATGAGAATTAAAATATTTCTTCTCTCTGAAAAACGGCGAATCCTCCATTACTATACTATATTTCTCTACATAGACTCTTCAGCTTGTTAGATATGAATTACGCTAAGTTTAGTAAAAGCTTTAAGCGGTAAAGGGTCCGCCTAAGGCGATGGCGGTGCTAAGGAATAACCCTTTTGATAGATCGCCTATTTCCGGAATAAATGGTAAACCTCTGAACGAACGCCAACTCCCGGAACATTATCCTGGTTATAGATGGGCTGTTTTAGCAATAGCGTTGATAGCGTTTTCCTGCTATGGAACTGGAATGGTTTGCATTGGCGTAGTATTGCCAGATCTCATAAGAGAATTGAAAATCAGTGGCGCCCTTGCAGGTAATTTAACGGCAATGTATTGGTTGCCCGGCATAATTTTCACCCTCGTCGGAGGCGTTGTCGCCGATAGATATGGAAGGAAAAAAGTTGGGACTTTATCGCTATCACTCATAGCGATCGGAGCAGTGATAATGATCGTTTCGAGAAGTTACGTAGAATTAGCTGTCGCAAGGCTCCTTATGGGAATCGGGGCGGGCTTAATACCCCCTAGTTTTACCGCTATTTTACCCGAATGGTTCCCCCAAGAACAACGCGGACTAATTCTAGGCTGTCCTATTGCAGCCTATAATGCAGCTGCTTTCCTGACGCTTCTAGGATCATCTCTTGTGTCTTTATACGGCTGGAGAGAGTATATAGGATACGTCGTTGTCCTGCCGTCACTTATCGGCTTAATCCTAGCGGCTCTCATATTGAAGGAACGTGTGAAGGATAAGGAGAGAGAAGCGAAATTCCGGTGGAAAGATGTAAAAACTTGCATTAAAAACCGAAACATAATCAAAGGCGCAGTATATTGGATGATGATAGTAGGTCTTTATTCCACTATGAATACGTGGTATCCGACGTTCTTCGTCGATGCCATCGGATGGAGCTTACCTTATGCCGCGTTAATAGTTTCGATGAACGCTATAGCTGGGATTCCCTTCGGTCCAATAGGCGGGAGAATATCAGATAAGCTGGGCTCGCGGAAACTCGTTCTATGGATAAGCGCACTGATACTTGCTTTCACCTACATGCTCCCTGTCTCGATTCGAGACTTCTACTTACTCGTCGCGGATATAATTCTCATAGGCGTATTTGCTACGCTACCGAATGGACCTATCATCGCTCTAACGGTTGATCTGGCCGGCACATCGTTAGCGGGAACCGCAATAGGGGTGATTTATTTCGGCGCAAGCATAGGATCCGTGTGGAGCCCGATACTTTTCGGCGCGTTAAAAGACATTACAGGAGCATGGAACTACAGCTTCTACATGCTCGGCATAATGGGTTTAATAGCTCTCATAGCAATGACGCTTATCAAGGAAAAAGGCTCCTCTTAATCGACAGCATCGAAAGATCGTTCAACCGTTCTTCTCAAGCTTTTTAACCCTCGGAAAGAACGTTTAAAGATCGCTGACGATGATCTTTCCGAAGGAGGCGGGGGTAGCCAAGCCTGGCCAAAGGCGGCGGGCTTAAGAACTCACGAATGCTGGTCAGACCACGTTAAGAAACCCGCTCCCGTAGGGGTTCCCGGGTTCGAATCCCGGCCCCCGCACATCCCGAAATCATTCTTCAACAAGCCTTCTTTCAAATTCTTAACAAAAACAAAGAGATGGTGATGATAGAACCTTAGTGAGTGTGGGGGCGCCCGGATTTGAACCGGGGATCTCCGGGTGGCTCCTCTGACCAGGGGGCATGAGATCTGGAGCCCGGCGCCGTAGCCTTCAGCCCTTCCTCGGATCTAGGATTGCTGGGCCACGCCCCCTACACTGCCTCAGGTATAGAGATTTTAAGCAGGTCATATTAAACTTTCAATAAGTCTTCCTAGGAGGCTAGCCGAGGGCTTAAGCTTTAGACTCTTCTTTTTTAGGGTAAGGATACTTGGAGAACGTCGTTTTTTCTGAGATGCTTCTTCAGGATCTCAACGGCCTGCACAGCTCCCTTCAAGAGAAGATCGTATAGCCCTTCGACGTCGAGATCAACCCCTCTGCAGAGCCCTTCGTCCAACGCGTATGGAGCCCTCACCCAGATCGTCATCAAGTCATCGAACCTGGCTATTCTCAGGTGGGGAAGCCCTATCACAGCGGCCTCCCGCGATGGGACAAGAGCGTAACCTTCTACGCGTTTCCAGGGAGTTAACCCGATGGCTTGCTCGGCTTCCAAGATCTCTTTTAGCGCTTCGTCGATTGTTTTGGAATCTGCTTTAAACGTTACGTGGATCTCCGCGAGCCCTGATCTGAGTTTCTCCAGCTCGTTCACGCTCTACTAATTAGACGGCATACCCTTTAAGCATCACCCAAAAAACTTAAACAACTTCAGTAACTATGCAGACGGAACATGCTGAAAGTTTCCTCTAAATTTTTATCCCTCCAACTGAAACTATTTGCGATGTAAGGAGGTGAAGCTCTTGAGAGAGAAAATCGATGTGTTGATTATCGGCGGAGGACCTTCTGGAGTGGTCGCGGCGGTGACCGGGAAATCCTGCTACCCGGATAAAGAGTTCATGGTTGTGAGAAAGGAGAAGAAGCTGTTGATCCCCTGCGGAATCCCCTACATCTTCGGATCTCTCAGATCGACGGAGAAAGACATGCTTCCCGACGAGATCCTGAGCAAGGCGGGCGTCCAGCTGAAGGTAAGTGAAGTAACGTCGATAGATCCCGAGAACAAGGTCTGCAAGCTCGCGGACGGCGAGGAAGTAAGCTACGACAAGCTCGTGCTCGCACTGGGCTCTGTTCCCGTGGTTCCCAAGTGGCTTAAGGGCGTCGATTTAGAGAACGTCTTCACGGTCCCGAAGAACAAGGAATACTTGGATAAGCTTCTGGCGAAGATACGGGATTTCGAGGAGATCGTCATCGTAGGCGGGGGATTCATAGGAGTCGAGGTCGCAGACGAGCTAAACAAGCTGGGAAAGAAAGTAACTATCGTTGAGCTGCTTCCACACATCTTAGGCCTCGCCTTCGACGAGGAGATATCGATCAGGGCGGAGGAGCTTCTTAAGTCGAGGGGTGTTCAAATAAAGACAGGGTCGGGAGTTAAGGAGATTCTCGGAGAGGGAAAGGTTGAGGGAGTTCTTCTGCAGAACGGTGAAAAAGTTGATGCAGATGCGGTGATATTGGCTATGGGCTATAGGCCTAATACCGAGCTCGCTCGGAAATCCGGAATCGCCCTTAACGACCTAGGTTTCATCAAGGTCGATGGATACATGAGAACTAATTACCCGGACATCTTCGCCGTAGGAGACTGCGCTGAGAAGAGGGATTTCTTCACGGGTAAGCTCGCGAGGATAATGCTCGCATCGGTGGCCACCTGCGAGGCCAGAATCGCCGCCATGAACCTGTATAATCTATCGGTTGTGAGAAGCTTCGGAGGCACTATA
>JAGGVM010000154.1 GCA_021157985.1 Nitrososphaerota archaeon
CTCGAAGATCGAGCGGGGCAGGGTCAACCCCTCCTATGAGGCGGTTAAGCGGATAATGAGGGCCGTTGAGGAGATTAGGTCGGAGCTCGGGGGAGGCGTGTCGGCGGCGGATATCTGCACTAGGGAGATAATCTACGTGGAGTCAGGTGATCCTCTGAGCAAGGCCATAGAGCTCATGAACAGGCATGGGATCTCCCAGCTTCCGGTCTTCAGCCGCGGGAAACCGGTCGGAAGCGTATCCGAGTCGACGATCGTCAGGAAGCTCGATGAGATAAGATCTATGGAGGTGGCCGTGGAGGCGGTGATGGATGAGGCTTTCCCGATAATTCCGGAGAACACCTCGATCGAGGTCTTGAGGGAGCTTTTCAAGGAGTATCCCGCGGTCCTCCTGCAGAAAAATGGGGAGATAACGGGCATCGTGACGAGGGCCGATCTCTTCAAAGCCCTTAACCCTGAGCTCGGGAGAAGCTGCGGCTAAGAAGCCTTCTCCAAGAGCTTCTTCAAAGCCTCGACGTTTTCCTCCCGCTTGCTCCGCCTCCGCTTATCGATTCTTATTCCCAGCTTCTTGGCGAGGTCGAGCGTTATCCCCGCCGCCTTCAGCTCGTTCAAGCTGAAGCCCCTGCCCTGCCTCGTTATGATTCGGCCGTCCCTAAGCTTTCTCCTTACTATCGGGGTGACCTCGGCCATTCGCCGGATCACCTCGGAGGATTCGTGGATGGAGGGGTAATTTAAACCTCTGACCTCGAGGGGTATCTTATTTACGTGGGGTTAGTTGTTTAGGCTGTGAAAAAGCTCGTTCTCTACGGGTTCGTTGCCGCGGTCGCTTTGGCGGTTCTCTTGACCGCACCTCTCCTGATCAAGTCCGGGAGCCCTCAGCCCACCTTGAGCTATGAGGTTGGGGGATGCTTGGATAGGAGTCAAGGCGAGATCACACGGGGCCAGCACCTGCCCAGCGAGGTCGAGGTATCGGTTGGAGATTCATCCGTTAAGCTCCTCCATCACCTGAGGTATGTCTGCTGCGCTGAGATCAGGGTCGAGCTCGAGTACGTCGGCGGATCCGGGGATGAAAAGGTTATCAGGGTGCTTGAGGAGAACGTCGGGGATTTCTGTAGATGCATATGCGACTACGATGTCGCGTTGAAGATCTCGAACCTTCAGCCCGGAAAATACAGGGTGGAGATCTACGGAGTGAAGTACGATGATATGCCCATCGAGAAGCTCTGGGAAGGCGAAGTAGTCATAGGCTGATCAAGTCCTCGAAACCTCGACGACTGATCCAGTGATCTTGACGAGGTCTCCGGTCGAGATCTTATCCGTGTCTATCATATCGACCGCCGGGATATCGGCTATTATGACGCCGACCGCGATTATCGGCTCGCATCGCTTATTGATTATCGCCTTCGGGGCGAGCCCCCGCTTCTTCAACCTCAGGAGGATATAGGATCCGACGGTTGATCCCTTTCCATATGGGAAGACGAGGATCTTATCGGTTATCGACTCTCCCTCGAGCTCGTGGCCTCTCTCGATTATCCTCCCGGTTTCGGGATCCACTCCTCCATAGAAGCTTATCGGCTGCCGGGTTGCGAGGGCTTCGCCCTCGACCTCTCCGTATCTTATCACTCTTCCCTCGAGCTTGATCTTCATTTCACCGCCTCCTCTGCGAGTTCCTCGATGGATTCTAGCTTTACCTTTAGCTTGTTCAGGTTTCTCGAGAAATAGGCGGCTTTTGCGGAGTTCGTCGCGACCGACCTTATCCCCATGCTCCTTATCGGAGCGACTATCGGGCACGTATCGCAGATTATCTCGGCTCCGAGCTCTTCGAGCTTCCTCTTCAGGCCGAGGCTTTCAGCCTGATCCCGGACAGCGCGCGACGCGAAGATCCAGGTCCTCCGCTTAACCCGCCTACCTCGCAGAGCCTCATAGAAGGCGGTTATCTCCTCGATGGATGCATGGGGACATCCTATGAAAACGAGATCGGGTTCCTCGAAGTCGTCGCTGAACTCCTCGATCACCTCTCTCAGCTCCCTAAGCTCGATCTCAACCCGCTCATCCGCCGCCAACCCCGGATCCCTGACGATTTCAGGGGTTACTCCCTCGACGTGGAAGAGCGCGACGCCTCCCCCGGATGCTAGCCCGGCGCCGAGGGCTTTGAGGTGATCTCGTGATGGAGCTCCCAATCCTCTGAAGAGGGGGACTGAGTCTCCGAATCTCTTTCCGACCAGGAATCCGAGGGCCGCGAACTCGTATTCCTCTCTCAGCTCAGGGGCCAGGATCTCTATTGTGGGCGCTCGGTTCTCGCTTAGGTGGAGGCCGTGGAGGGGTGTTCTACCGGCTATCGCGGCTGCCAGCGCGCTCGGCCCGCCTTCCCGGTTCGTCCTCGCGCCGATCACCGAGTTCGCGTAGATCACTGCGGAGCTCTCGCTCCAGGCCAGGTGGTCTCCGAACCTTGGGAGGTTTCCGGCGAGGTAGGGTGTGCAGGTAAGGGTTAGTTTTATTCCAAGTTTTCGATAGGCTTCTATCACCTTAAGCTGCTTATCCGCGAAGTCCTCTGGAACCTCCATCTTCCTCCAGTTTTCTAGATCCATTCCGCATGGGTTTAGGGTTGTTGGGACGCGGACTCTGCCGTCTTCAGCGAGCTCTAGGAGGAATTCTAAGCCCTCTTCCCCGATGTTTTTGTAGGATACTCCCGAGATCTGGGCGCTCTTTATCTCGATCATCCGATCGGCTTCGTAGATCTTTCCGAGGGCCACGAGTATCTCCATCGCTTTCTGCGCTGCGTAGCCGTATTCGCCTTTGAGCATCCGCTCCTCTTCTCTCGTGAGATACATCGCGTGCTCACTTCGCGGCGTAATCCTCCAGCCTAATCTCGTCTTCTCCGGGAATCTTCGCTCTAATGAACTTGCTTCGATCGGCTTTCATAGGTATCGTCGCATCCAAGCCCGCTTTGCATGTTTTCCTAGTGACTTGATCCGCGGATGGATCGAGGGATGACCCATACTTGTTCGGCTTGATGACTAAGTCTCTGTCGAGCTGGGCGCGGGTCGCTATCGCCCACTCTATATCAGTTGGATTCGATAGGTCTATGTCGTCGTCCACGACTATTACGTGCTTGAGGCTTGGATGCGCCTTGAACGCCGCCTCGATGACTTTCCCGGGCTCATCATCGCTCCTCTTCCTTATGCTTATCGCGCAGTGTAGCCAGCTGCATCCGCCCTCCGTCAGCCTCACATCGGCCACGTCGCTTATCCGCGAGACCTCCCTGTAGATCGCGGCCTCCCTCGGCATCCCCATCAAGAGCTTATGCTCTCTTCCAGCTGGAAGTATTTGATGGAAGATCGGGGTTTTCCTCATCTCGATCCTCTCTACCTCGATCACTCTCTGCTTCCTCACGATGTCATAGGTCCCGGTTATGTCTATGAACGGGCCTTCGTCGGCGAGTTCGTCGAGTATCCTCCCCTCTAAGACCACCTCGCTTTCCGCTGGAACGAGTAATCCGTTCGAGGCCTTCGCGTATTTCATGGGCTTGAGCGCGTTCGCTATGTCGAGCTCGCTGACTCCGATCTTCCAAGTGACCGCGGCCGCGACTAGGAACGCCGGGTGATTCCCTATCACTATGGCCGCTTTTCTCGCGCCCCTCTTGATGAACTCGTCGAGATGCCTCGGCAGGATCCGCGCCGCTAGCCTGTTTCTCCCGATGAGCATGAGCCTGTGATAGCTCGCGTTGTAACCGTATTCGGGGTCATGGGCTATCACGATTCCCGCTGTGAGGTATGGTCCGCCGTCTCGCTTCCCGAAGAGGAGGAGGGGGAGGTCGCGGAGATCCGGGTCGTCGATCACTACCTCCCGAAACGAGGGATTCTCGGTTACCTCGCCTGGCCTCGGGTTCTCCATGGCCTCGGCCAGCTTCCTCAATACTTCTCCCTCGGGTATGTTTAGTGCTTCCGCGAGTATTCTCCTATCGGCGCATAGGTTTCCGATTAGCTTGAAGCCGGGGGCCTCTTTGACCTCGTGGAAGAGTATGGGCTTCGGGTCGGCTTTCTTCATCAGGGC
>JAGGVM010000037.1 GCA_021157985.1 Nitrososphaerota archaeon
CTGCAGGGAGGTCGCCGAAATGATAGAGGATATATCGGATCACGCTGAAAGGGTTGTCGACATTTTGAGAGCATTGTCGGTAGCAGTCTTCTAAGACATGTCCGAGGAAGCGATCGAAGCCGAGCTCGTTCAAGGAAACGTGGTCGTCTGGGACATCGATAAAGGTAGAATGCTTTATGGATCCGGGTTCTATGGGAAGCCGCTCGGCATCTCTAAGCCGAAGTCCCTCGACTTCGACGCGCCTTTAGTGCTAGATGTAATCGAGGCAGTGTATCTTGCTGAAAAGGGGAAGCTGAGGGTGAGGGAGGGCGACAGGTTTCTGAGCTTTGAGGAGCTCGCCGCGCGGGCCGAAGAATACTACGAGGACTTCAAAGAAAAATACTTGGTCTATAGAGATTTGCGGGATAAAGGGTTCATAGTTACTCCTGGGATAAAGTTCGGAAGCGATTTCGCCGTCTACCGGCTTGGCCCAGGCCTCGAACACGCCCCCTTCATAGTGCAAGTCAAAAAATCCTCGGACACCATATCGGCTTTGGAGATAATTAGGTCTGGGAGACTGGCTACGACGGTTAAGAAGTATTTCACGGTAGCCGTACCGGATTTGAAGCGGGGGAAGGTGGCTTATCTGCTCTTCGAGTGGTGGCGGGCCTAGGCCTGGTTCAGCTCCTCCGAGATCTCCCTCGCACGCTTCGTAGCCGCCTCGACGGCTTTCATAACTGCGGTCCTCACCCCGCCCTCTTCCAAGTAGAATATTCCCTCGATCGTGGTTCCGCCCGGGGTCAAGACCATCTCCTTAACCGTGGACGGATGCATCCCCGACTCTAGGATAAGCTTAGCCGTTCCATACACGGTGTATGCCGCCGACTTATATGCGAGGTCTCTTGGGATCCCGACCTTCAGCCCCGCGTAGGCCATCGCCTCTATTAGGAGAGCGACGTAGGCTGGACCGCTTCCGCTCAAGGCCGTCACAGCGTCCATGAGTTCTTCATCAACCTCAACGAAAGTCCCAAGCTTTCCCAGCACTTCTTCGATGATCCTGAGATCTTCGTCTGTTAGGTTGAGTCCCCTCGCGTAAGCCGTGAAACTCGCCTTCGCGATTAACCCGATGTTCGGCATTATCCGGGCGATCTTGGCCTTCGGGGCGAGGGAAGCGATCTTCGAGATGGGGATAGCGGCGGCGACCGAGATCAAGATCTTTCCATCCAACAGATCAGAGACTTCCTTCAAGACGGATTCCACCTTGTTGGGCTTAACCGCTAGGAAGACCAGCTCAGACCTCGCAGCGACCTCCCTGTTATCCCTCGTCAACCTGACACCGAGCTTCTCGAGATCCCTGATTCGGTCGATATTCCTCCTCGAAGCCGTAACCACGTATCCTCCGGATTCCGCGAGAACCCTGGCGATCGCGGAGCCTATTTGCCCCGCTCCAATAACCCCTACCTTGAGCATCTCGATCACTTTCTTCTTCGTCGTTTAGATAACTTTTAGATGAGGCCTGCCTTCTTCAATATCTCAAGGGCTTCAACTCGACTCGGCTTAAACTTGTGGAGGATCGTGTAGCGGTTCGGCCTAATTTTCCAAGCTTCCACTATGGCCTCCACCATGATCTTCGACGGGATCCCGGCTTCGCTAAGTCTAATCGGGATGCCGGCCGCCTGAGAATACTTTCTCAGGGCTTCTAATCGGTATTTCTCCTCGGTCCACCAATTCGGGTTTCTCTCTTGGTGGTACGCTGCCATGGCCATCGCTCCGAGGGCGCATTGAATCCCATGCTTCAGCCTTTTTTCGGAGTTCATGTCGAGGTAATGGCTTATGAGGTGCTCGCTTCCCGAAGCGGGTCTCGAAGACCCGACGATCATCATCGCCGCCCCCGAATAGATCAAGGCCTCGGTCAAGGAGCTGAGCCTCCTTTCGGGATCCCTTTCCGAGGTAAGTGCCTTTATCACCAGGTCCACGGCCTTCATCACGAGCTCCTCAGCGTTCGTGCAATAGGCTTCTCCGAGCTCGTCTCTACCGAGCTGCCAATCCTTGATTGAGACTAGTTTAGCCAAGATATCTCCGTAGCCGGAGGCGGCGAGCTCTCGGGGGGCGGAGGCCAGGATCTTCGGATCTATTAACGCGATCTTAGGAGACCTCGTTAAAACGCTTTTTCTCCGCTTCTGGGTGAAGAGCGACGCTATCGGGGAGACTATGCCATCGTGGGAGGGAGCGGTCGGAATCGATACGAAGCTCAACCCCCTCTTATACGCCGCGTACTTGGCTACGTCGATCACGGTTCCCCCACCCACGGCGATCACGGTTCCCCGCTCTCCGAGCTTCCCAGATTTTTCCTCAGCCTCGCAGAAGGTAGGCTCCTTAACCAGAAAGGCCTCGGCGTCGAGGATCTCCGCCACTCTTCCACCGGCTATTTCATAGGTCACTTTATCATAGAAGACGGCGTATGGAGGGCTTAAGCCGAGGTTTCCAAGCCTTTTGACCCCGGATTCGAGATCTCCTATAAGGACCGCTTCCAGGGTTTTGTCGTGGCTGAAGCCGCATCCGCATTCGCTGGCAGGCCTGATGAGATCGTCGAGGTTTATCAGCTTCAAGCTTTATCCACGCAGCCTCCGAAGCTTTTCAATAAATTCTTTATTCCACCGAGCCTCGTGGTGCGGGATATTACCGTGGGCTTCGAGAAATCAGCGTTCAGACCATCCCGGCATCGGATAATGATAAATAGCCTTAAAAGCGATGAGTAGGAGAGGGACTTGGGATGCCGAAGCGCGTGATAATTAAAGACTCGGGTGAGGACGAGGGATCTGAGCCCGTTATCGAGCCCGTGGAGGAGAAGCCCGCGGAGCCGGAGGAGGCCTCAGTCCCGGAAGTAAGGCTGAGCGAGGAGGGGGACGTGGAGCTCGAGACCGCGGAGGCCGAGGCCGAAGCCGCTTACGAGCTCGTCGTGGGAAAAGCCGAGGAGATAAAAGTCAGAGAGCAGGTCACGCAGAAGCGTTTCATGGAGACCGAGGAGATGAGCCTCGGGATCTTGAAGAAGCTCCTCCAGAAATGGGACGCTATGCGAGATGAGCTCGTCAAGCAGATCGACGAAGCCGCATCCAAGTACAAGGCTCTCAAAGACGTCCTAGAGCAGAGGTTCTCATCCGTCGAGGAAGAGCTCTACTTCAATCAGGTGGAGCTCGATACGATGCACGAGCTCGAGGAGCAGGGAAGGCCGATATCTGTTTCTAAGAAAGAGGAGCTCGAGAGAAAGGTTCCGGAGCTCAGGAACAAGCTCGCCGAGCTGAATAGGAAAATCAAGGACGTGGAGGAGAAGATAGAGCAGCTGAGAAAAATGGCAGAAAACATCTACGAATACACGTCGTATAAGGATCTCGCCGACAACCTGTTCTCCCAACTAGTGGACGTCCTCCTAAGTAGAGATCCCAGCCTCGATATAGAGGAAGCCCGCGTGAAGCTCAGATCGCAGGTTGATCTGATAGCTCAGCGGGAGGGCGTGCCGAGGGAGTATGCCACGATCTATATCTGGCGTAGGGTGAAGAAGGCGGAATAAGTTACTCGACGGCGGGTCTGAACTTGTAACCGTACTCGATGATCCCTTGCTCTCCGTTTACCTTCAATTTCCTGAAAACCGCTTCGACTCTTACTCCCTCCTTTAGTTCATCGTCTTTGAAGTCGGTGAGCTGGGCCAGGATCCGCGTTCCATCCTCCAGCTCTACAACCCCTATGATATAGGGAGCGAACTGGGCGAATTCCTTCGGTGGCGAGTTGACGACCGTATACGCTAACAGCTTACCCTTTTTCGGAAGCTCCACCTGAGTGAACTCCTTGGATCTGCATCTCCTGCAGACCACGGGCTTGTTATGGTGAAAGGTTCCACAACTGTTGCAACGCCACCCAGCTAATCGATAATTAAACGGAATATTTCTCCAGTAGATCGGAATCCTCATCTCTAACACCTCCTCTAAACATTCTTCAAAATCCCGGCGAAAGCGGTTCCACCGATTCCTCCAAGGGACTGAATCATCCCTACTCTCGGGGAGTCAAGTTGGTTTTTCCCAGCCTGCCCCGTTAGCTGCAGATATGCCTCTGCTGCTTGATAAATCGCGGTAGCTCCGAAGGGGTTTCCCCTGGCCTTTAACCCGCCGAACGTGTTACATGGAAGGCTTCCGTTCAAGTTCAGCTCTCCACGTTGAGCCATCTTTCCAGCTTCGCCGGGCCTCGCAAAGCCTGTTGACTCGAGAGATATCGCGGCCATTATCGAGGTTGCGTCATGCAGTTCTACGAAATCCACGTCTCTCAACTCCACTCCGGCTGATCTCAGGACCTTGAGCACAGCGATCCTCAGAGCCTCAAACCTTAAGGGATCCTCCCGTTCAAACGGGTTGACGTAGTCGGTCGCTGCCTCGATGTAAAACTCCGCCTTAGGCGATTCGAGCTTCTCATAGAGCTTCTCGCCGACCAAGACCACCGCGGCAGCTCCATCGCCTATACCGCTTACCTCAAGTCTTCTAAGAGGTTCCGCGATGAACGGAGAGGCCAAAACCTTCTCCAAAGTGACCTTAAACGGGTATTGAGCGTGGGCTACTCCTGCGGCGTGCTCATGGCTTATCACCGGGAACAACGCGATTCCCGAATCCTCCCCGTATCTTCTCTGATAAATTCTGTAGAGAAGCGCGTTTAAGGCGTAGAACTCGGCCCCGATGAACCCCTCATAATCCTGTCTCATACCGCTCATGGCCGCTGAGGAGACTTCCTCCGGCAAGCCGTCCGAGAGCTTTTCACCGCCTACTACTAGAACTGCGTCAGACTTACCTGAAAGCACGTCCATTGATCCAGCGTATAGGGCTGCAGCACCCGATGCCTCAGCGGACTCAACCCTGATCGCAGGTGTTCCTGAAAGCCCTGTTTTTTCAGCGATTATCGATCCGAGGTGGCTTTGGTTTTGGAGGAACTCGCCTACCATGTTTCCGACGTAGATAGTGTTCACGGTTGATAAGCCCGCGTTTTCCAGCGCTTTTACCGCCGCCTCGGCCATGAGCTGATCCAAGCCTTTATCCCAGTGCTCGGCAACCTTCGTGAA
>JAGGVM010000027.1 GCA_021157985.1 Nitrososphaerota archaeon
AAAGACATACTCGTGAACCACGGCTTCATCCTGAGGCGGGCGATACCCGGCGCCCTCCGATTCGTGAAGAGAACAATACTCAGATACTGGGAGTAACACTGAAAGCATCTTTATAGATATATGAATACGGGATAAACTTGGACATGGCCTCCGATGAAGAAGAGAGGGAGTACATGCGGAGGATGGCAGACGCCCTGAAAAGCGGGGCAAAGATGCTAGCCGACCACTGCCCAGTCTGCAACAGCCCCCTCTTCGAGATAAACGGGGAGATCTGGTGTCTAAGATGCAATAAGAGGGTGATAAAGGTCAGGGGAGACGAGGACGTGGATCAAGCCCTCGCGGGCATAACGCTCTCCGAGGTCTCGAAGGCCCTCACGGCGAAGCTCGACGCCCTGACAAGCCTCCTCAAGAAAACCGGCGAGATAAACGAGATAAGAGAAATAACAGAGGCCATAAAGTCGATCCTCGACGCACTCGAAAAAGCATCAAAGCTCCAAAAAGACTTCACAGAAAAAACGAGATAAAAGCGAAGAAAAGAAAGCAGAGAAAGAGAGGTAATCATCTCCGCGGAACATCTCCGTATTACTCTCCGAGAGTCAGGGAAAATAACGAGAGAAAACTGTGAAAAGGAGTGAAGCCTCACCTCCCCTGAGACCGGATCCTCCTATAACTAAAAAATGAGAAAAATGCCCAAAAATCAGGGAAAAATTACCGATACATGGTTTAGAAAAGACGCCGAATTCCCATGGAAAATAGGAGAAAAACAGTGGAGAGAAGAATTTCACCGGGTGAGAAAAGGTAGGTAGCGTTCCCGCCGCATTGGGGGCCAGCTCCAGTGGAAAAGGAGGGGTGGTCGAAATTTCCTGTGAAAAGTGATGTTGAAGTCGATAAGGCCGGAAATAAGCGTTTTTCACGGGTTTCAGTCCACTTCTTCACAACGGATTCACCGAGGGTGAACGCTCGCTCTCGGCGTTCAGGCGGAATAGAAGCCCCGGACCCCTACATTTCCACTGGAGAAAGTTACAGCCCGTTTCCGCGTGCGGCTGCCTAGAACTTGAAAATGATTGTAGTTTCTGCTTTAGATTATTCGTGATGTCTATTCAATAGCCTCCCGGCCTTAAGAAGCCTAAGGGGCTGCTTCAACTATGAAGCTGAAAAAGACTGATGATCATGTTAAGGGGCTTTTCCAGTCGAAGCCAAGGGGTGGAGAGGATCCGCTTAGAGAGGTCTTCGAGCGGGCTCTGAAGAGGCCTAAGATCTTCAAGGACAGGGCGGTAATGCGGTCCGACTACGTCCCCGAGAGGCTTCCCCACCGCGACGAGCATATCCGGAGGCTTGGAGAGATCCTGGCCCCCGCCCTAAGCCTCTCAAGGCCCAGCAACGTCTTCATCTACGGGAAGACCGGAACAGGTAAGACGGCGGTCGTCAGATACGTCTTCAAGCGGTTCGCCGAGATTGCTGAGAAAGAGGGGATACCCCTGGCCCTGGCCTATGTGAACTGCAGGATCTCGGGAACTGAGTATAAGGTCCTGGCCGAGCTCTGCGAATCGATAGGAGTGAAGGTCCCCTTCACCGGTCTCTCCAAGGCGGAGGTCTATAACAGGCTCAGGCGAGGGCTGCGCGAGAAGGGGGTCTTGCTCGTGGCCGCCTTCGACGAGGTCGACGCTCTTGTAAAAGCGTATGGAGACAACCTCCTCTATGAGCTGACGAGGATAAACGAGGGGCTCGAGAGCGGAGGCCTATCCATAGTCGGGACCTCGAACGACCTCCACTTCAAGGACTACCTCGACCCAAGGGTCCTCAGCAGCCTGAGCGAGGAAGAGCTGGTCTTCCATCCCTACACCGCCACCGAGCTCATCGACATCCTGAGCGAGCGCGCCGAGCTCGCCTTCCACCCCGGAGCAGTCCCCCAAGACGTGATAAACCTCTGCGCAGCCCTGGCCGCCTCGGAGCACGGAGACGCCAGGAGGGCGATAGACTTGCTTAGGGTTGCCGCGGAGGTCGCGGAGAGGAACGGGGATGAGCGGGTCGAGGAGAGGCACGTCAAGCTCGCTCAGAGCATAATCGAGCGCGGAAGGGTCTTCGAGGCGCTCTCAACCCTCCCCCTCCACAGCAAGCTCGTCCTCACGTCCCTGCTCCTCCTCGCGAAAAACGGCGTAGCCAACCCGATCTCGGGAATGATCTATCAAACCTATAGGGAGGTATGCGGCCAGGTCGGCGTCGAGCCCCTCACCGATCGGAGGGTGAGCAGCCTCATCTCGGAGCTCGACATGCTCGGGGTCGTGAAAAGCGACCTGGTCAACATGGGTAGACACGGGAGAACTAGGAAAATAGCGCTCCTCACGCCGGTCGAGGAGATCGAGGAGGTAATAGGCGGCGACGAGATACTCTCAACCCTCTTAAGCTACAGGCCATCGGTTATCAGCGGCGGGAAAAGGTAGGCCGATGGCCCGATGAGAAATCAGCGGAACCGCGTTCTCGCGAAGAGGATCGTGAACGAGGCCACGAGGAGAGGCTACACCCTAACAAGGAAAGCCCTCACCCTCCTCGAGTCATCCGAAGACCCGATCAAAACCCTCGAGAAAGCGATAAACCTCCTCACGAACCACGGGGCGGGATCGAGAATAATCGATGAAAAAGTCTTGAGAGAGGTCTCCGAGGTCGAGGTGGAGCCCGAGCCCGTCGAGGAGCTGGTCGAAGAAATCCCCGAGCCACCGATCGAGATCGACGAGAGATTCCTAAAAGAATACAGGATAACCGGCTCCTTCGAGGAGTTCCAGAAATATTTCAGGAGCAGGTATGAGAAGCTGGCCTCGGCTCTGAGGGAGAGGCTCGGCGGAGTCGTGGACCTGAGGACCGCTCTAAGGCTCAGGGAGGGCCAGGAGGCATACGTCGTCGCTATGCTGTCCGATCGAAGGGAATCCGAGAAGGCCTGGATGCTCAGGGTCGATGACCCATCCGCGGAGGCCAGGATCATAGTCCCGAAGACGAGCGAAGCGGGAGAGGCGGCTGAGAAATCCCTCATGGACTCGGTCTTAGGCATAAGGGTCGTGAAACGAGGCAACTCCCTGATAGCCCGCGAGATAGTCTTCCCGGACGTGGCCCAGGAGGAGACGAAAAAACTGGATCTGGCCGCCAACGTATGCATGATCTCCGACATCCACGTCGGAAGCAAGAAGTTCAGGGACGACCTCTTCGAGAGCTTCCTGGACTGGATCAACCGCGCCCGGGACCCGGAGGTCAAGCGGATAAAGTTCTTGGTCGTGGCCGGGGATCTCGTGGACGGGGTCGGGGTCTACCCGCATCAACAAGAGGAGCTCGAGCTAACCTCGATAAAAGACCAGCTAAAAATGCTCTCGAAGCTGCTCGCCGAGGTCCCCGAGAGGATAAAGATAATCGTGGCTCCAGGGAATCATGACCCGGTTCAGAAACCCCTCCCACAGCCGCCGCTCAGCGGAGAATACAGAAAGATCTTGGAGCAAAGCGGGCGGAGGATGATCTTCGTAGGGAACCCGGCTTGGATAAGCTTAGGAGGGAGGAGGATCCTGGTCTACCACGGCCAGGGCTTAGACGACGTCCTCCAACTCGTCCCAGGCTTCTCTCACAGCGCCCTCCGCGAGAACATAGGCCGCGCCCTCGAGCTCCTCCTAAAGCACAGGCATCTCGCGCCGATCTACGGGGAAAACACGCCGGTCCTCCCCCTAAACGAAGACCTCCTCGTAATCGACAAAACACCCGATATAATCCACGTGGGCCACGTCCACGTAGCGTATGCCGGATCCTACCGGGGGATCCGATTGCTCAACACGGGGACCTGGCAGGAGCAGACGAGCTTCCAGAGGAATATAGGGTTGGAGCCGACGGTTGGGGTGGCGGCGGTCGTAAACCTCGGCGACCTCTCCATCCGCGTCAAGAAGTTCATGTGAAAAAGGTTGTTCGACTCCTTGGAACAAGCCGTTCTGCTACGTGGCATTATATCTGCTTCGAGGCCTTGAATAAGATGTGAAGAAGGGTAGAGCGGTTTTAGCCGTGGTAGTCGTGGCCCTACTGGCCGCATCCTACGCAGCCGGATACATGTTAACCCATCCTCCCGCATTAGAGTCAGCTCCACGGATGATCCTGAAGC
>JAGGVM010000023.1 GCA_021157985.1 Nitrososphaerota archaeon
TCCAAGGATCTCGAAACCTCCAAGGGCGAGTGATGTTTTTCTCCGTCGAATAGGAAGGGCCTGTAGATCTCGTCTGATAATATGTAGAAGTCGTAGTCCTCCGAAAGATCGACTAAGGCTTTCACGTCTTCCTCGCTCAGCACGGATCCGCATGGATTATGAGGAGTGTTTATCACCAGGAGCTTGGTCTTCGGGTTCACGAGCTCCCTGAGCTCATCGATGTTCACCCTGAACTCGTTCTCGATGTCAAGCCTGTAGGGCACGGGTTTCCCGCCGGCCAGGTAAGCCGCGGCCTCGTATTCAGGATATCCCGGATTCGGGTAGAGGACTTCATCTCCCTCGTCGACCACCGCGAGCGTGGATACGAGCACAGCTTGTTTACACCCGCTCGTGACGACCACGTTCTTCTCCCAGCTTATCTCGACCCCGTAATCCCTTTTCACGCTGTCGGCTATGGCTTCTCGGAGCTCCCGGATCCCCGTCGTCGGAGTGTAGTGGGTTTCGCCCCGCTTCAACGCTTCGATGGCCGCGTCCTTGATGTGCTGTGGGGTGTCGAAGCCCGCGTCCCCTATCTCGAGGTGCATAACGGATTTCCCGGATGCCTCGACCTTCTTGGCTATGCTGAGGACCGCGAAGGCCGCCTCCGGGTGGACGTTCACGATCCGCCTTGGAACTCGGTAACTACTCATTAAGCGGTTGAGAAAAGCTATCGCTTAAAAACTTTAAAGAATTACTCGGAGAAGGCTACAAATCTTAATACTCTGGAGAGACGTTGATCAGCCGTGAGTATCCGAGACGAACTGCAGGGATATCGCGGAAAAGCGAGAGAGATCCTCGAAGCAGCGGGAGCCTCGATAGGAGACGAAGTCGAAGTAAAAGTCGGAGATAGGGTTTACCGGGGGATCTTGATGGCCCGATACGAGCTCGCGGACCCTGATTACATAGTCGTTAAGCTCCCTAACGGCTACAACGTGGGCGTAAAGGTATCAGACGGCATGGCCGTAAAGAAGATAGCGGCGGCGAAGAGACCACAGTTCAATCCTCCACCTCGACCGCCTATCAAGCCCGGTCTTCCACGGGTTTTCGTCATGAGCACGGGTGGGACGATCGCGAGCAGGATAGACTATAGGACCGGCGGGGTTAGAGCCGCCCTCACAGCGGAAGACCTTTTATCGATCGTCCCCGAGCTATCGGACATCGCGGACCTCGACGCCGAGATACTTTTCTCACTCTTCAGCGAGAACCTCACGCCAGCTCACTGGGATCGGATGGCGAGGGAGGTGGACGCCCTAATCAGGAAAGGAGTTGACGGAATAGTTATTTCTCATGGAACCGATACCATGGCTTACTCGGCGGCCGCCTTGAGCTTCGCCCTTCAAAAGCCGCCCATCCCCGTGGTTTTCGTCGGAGCGCAGAGGTCTTCGGATAGGCCGTCGAGCGATGCGGCTATGAACCTGATAGCGGCGGTCAAGGTCGCGGGGCATGCTCCCTTTGCGGAGGTCTGCTTGACCATGCATGCCTGGCACTCGGATACGGTTATAGCTGTTCACAGGGGTACGAGGGCGAGAAAACTTCACACGAGCAGCAGGGACGCGTTCAGATCCGTGAACGCTGAGCCCATCGCCTACATCGTAGACGGGGAAATCAGGGTCAACGCATCGGGCCTCAATCCACGGGGAGCCGAAGAATACTCGTTTAAACCCGGGTTCTCGGGAGACGCAGCGCTCGTGAAGTTCTATCCGGGGATGCCACCCATCCTGCTCGAGAGCCTCGTTGAGAAGGGTTGTAGGGGGATAATCTTGGAGGGGACGGGGCTCGGCCACGTTAGTTCCGATCTCATCCCATCGATCAAGGAGATCGTGGATAGGGGCGTTTTCGTGGGCATGACCTCCCAATGCATCTATGGAAGGGTTAATATGAGGGTATACGAGACGGGGAGAGATCTCTTGAAAGCCGGGGTAACCCCCCTCGACGACATGCTCCCGGAGACGGCTTACGCGAAGCTTTCATGGGCGCTCGCACAAACCAGAGACATCGAAGAGGTTAGAGAGCTCATGCTCACCCCGATCGCGGGCGAGCTTGGCGGGAGAAGTCTCCCAACCCGGGAGGAGGTGAAGATTGGATGAAGATCGATTATGGGTCTGTCGGCTTAAAGGTTGGATTGGAGATCCATAGACAGCTCGATACGCGGAGCAAGCTCTTCTGCGACTGCCCGACCACTCCGAGAGAAGGAGGAAAGGAGTTCAAGTTCGTGAGATGGCTTAGGGAGGCGCAGAGCGAGCTCGGGGAAGTCGATCCCGCGGCCCTATTCGAGGCCAGGAAGAGGAGGAAGATAGTTTATCACGCCGACACGGCCAACACCTGCCTCGTCGAGATGGATGAGGAGCCCCCGCACGACCTCAACAGGGAAGCAGTCGAAGTGACCCTGACCGCCGCCCTGCTCATGAACGCCAAGCCCGTTGACGAGATCCACGTGATGA
This sequence comes from Nitrososphaerota archaeon, assembly GCA_021157985.1. GTDB lineage: Archaea > Thermoproteota > Nitrososphaeria_A > Caldarchaeales > Wolframiiraptoraceae > Wolframiiraptor. The sequence goes on from JAGGVM010000023.1 coordinate 2,481, forward strand.
GGAAGATAGTGATCGATGGATCGAACACTACCGGTTTTCAGAGGACGTGCGTCGTCGCCTTAGACGGCGAGATAACGGTCGACGGAAAGAAGATCCCGATCCAGACGATAACCTTGGAAGAAGACGCGGCCAGGATAATCGAGCAGAAACCCCACGAAGTCCACTACGACCTCAAGAGGCTTGGAATCCCCTTGATAGAGGTCTCGACGGGGCCCGTGATAAGCTCGCCCGAGGAAGCCTACAAGGTCGCATACGCGATCGGGAGAATGCTCAGGGCCACTGGGAAGGTTAAGCGGGGGCTCGGAACGGTTAGACAGGACCTCAACGTCTCGATCAGGGGCGGAGCCCTCATAGAGATAAAAGGCGTTCAGGAGCTCGATCTGCTTCCCAAGGTCGTCGAGCTCGAGGTCGTCCGGCAACTCCACTTACTCAAGATCAGGGATGAGCTCAGAAGGAGAAATGTATCCGAGGAGGATCTCAGGAGAGAGCCGATAAAAGACGTAACCGAGATATTCTCGAAGACTAAGTCGAAGATCCTGAGGAAGAAGCTAAAGGAGGGCGGGGTCATTCTAGCGATCAGGCTCAAGAAGTTCGGAGGACTGCTCGGATTAGAGGCCGCGCCGGGAATAAGGCTCGGAGCAGAGTTCGCAGGCCGCGCTAGAGCCTGGTCAGAGGTTGAAGGAATCTTCCACACGGACGAGCTGCCTGGATACGGGATAACGGCTGAGGAAGTTAAGAAGCTCAGGGAGGTTATGGACGCCGGTGAAGACGACGCCGTCGTATTCGTAGCGGCTGAACGCGAGAGAGCTGAAGACGCCTTAGAGAGGGTTAGGGAGCGGGCGATCGAAGCCCTGCATGGAGTTCCCTCCGAGACCCGTGGAGCGAGACCCGACGGGACGACCGTTTACCTGAGACCGAGACCCGGGGCTGCCAGGATGTATCCCGAAACCGATTTACCGCCTTATCCGATCTCAGAGGAATACGTGGAGGAGCTCAGGAGAAGGCTTCCACCGACCCTTGACCAAGTCGCCGAAAACCTCTCGAAGAAATACGGGCTAAGCAGGCAGATGGCGGACGAGCTTATCGACTCGGAGCGCGTGGAATTGTTTGAGAGGATAATTGAGGAGACGGGGATTCAGGCGACGGTCATCGCGTCCGCTTTAACCGAGCAGATGACGAGCCTGAGGCGCGATGGAGCAAAGGTCGAGAACATCCGAGACGAAGACATACTCGAGTTCTTCAGACTTGTCGCTCGAGGAGAGATCGCGAAGGAGGCCGCGTCCGAGGTTCTTAGATGGCTCGCCGATAACCCCGGGAAAAACGTGAAAGAAGCGATTGACGCCCTTGGACTGAAGCCTGTCGAGCTGAGCGAGATTGAGAAAGAGATCCGGGAGCTCGTGAAGGAAAACGAGAAGCTCGTCGAGGAGAACCCGAGGAAAGCCGCCTCCGTGATCATGGGAGAGCTCATGAAGACTTATCGTGGAAGAGTGGATGGAGGAAAGCTCTACGGACTTGTCACGAAGATCCTGAACGAGAAGAAGTGAAAACTACATGTGATGTGCCCAGCCCGTGCATCGACCCCCATTTTCACCCAGGCCGGGAAGCTTTATAACGGCCTATTTCCCGAAATACTCCGAGAGCACACATGTCGTACAAGGTCAAGTTGAAAACCGGCGGATTCGAGCTCGAGATAGAGGGAGACCGCGAGTTCGTGGAGTCGAGGATCTCGGACCTCAGCTGGCTCGA
>JAGGVM010000085.1 GCA_021157985.1 Nitrososphaerota archaeon
AACATAATGGATTACGAGCCGTGTCTCACCTTCAGGAAGAATCAGGATCAGCGGCGAGACTAGCCGCCTTCTCAGCCAAGGAAGCCATGGAGACTATGTCGTCGATCGTCGCGAGGAGAGACATGACAGTGCGCTTGGAGTAGATCTCGAACACCACGGCTGAGCCCGTTCTCCGAGCATTTATCCTAAGCCCGCGTGGAAGGGGCTCGTTATCCGGGGCCAGGGCCTTCAAGACGCGATCAGCCGTCCGCTCGTCGACGAAGTTCATCACGAGCCTCGCTTCAGCCTGGACCTCAACACCTCCCAAAGACCTAGTTCACCTCTTCTCCAAGCCCTGAACCTCTTCACTTATTATCCTATCTATTTCTAGGAGGAAGAGGGCTTTCTTAGTTTTCGGGATGTTCGCTCCGGCGGCTACGTCGTGGCCTCCTCCCCTCCCGCCTACGAGCTGGGCGGCCTTCGACAACACTTTTCCGAGGTTTAAGCCGGCGTCGACGAGCTTCTTAGGCGCCCTCGCCGAGACCTTGATCGAGTCCTCCGACTGGGTTAGGGCCACTAGGACCTTGTCCTCTCCCTGAACTCCGGTTGAGGCGAGCATCGAGGCGACCGAGCTTATCAGCCGATCATCGATTATGTTTCCCCCGTCTATGACGAGGACGCTGTTGAGCTCCTGCCTGTTCTCCTCCTTCATCGCGTACTCCATCGCCTCCGCCATCTTCCTCCTATACTCCTCCAAGACCCTCTGAGCCTCGTCGAGCAAGCCTCCCCTCGACCCCATAGCGATAGCTATTCCAAGCCACTCGTTCCCGGTCTTCCCACACGCGTTCAGAAGAGATGCGAACTCCCGGGCGTCTCTGAGATAGGTCCAAGGCTCCTCCCGCACGAGCTCGTAAACCTTTCCGATGAGCTCCTTTGCTATGCTCGGGGGGAGGCCGAGGGAGGCCAGGTACTTCATTATGCCGTTATAGAGGGCTTTCTTCTCATCCTCGCTGAGCTCCGATAAAACCCTCCACCGATCGTCCTCCTTGACCCTGATCCCTATGCTCGTTAGGAGGCTGTAGGCGTGCGCCTCGTTCCCGGAGATCCCGACTATGAAGGGGTTCGTCGTGCTCGCTAGGGCGACGTGGAGAGGCTTATAGCTCCTCCCATAGAAGAGGAGGTCTTCCTCGACCTTCATGAGCCCGTTCTCGACCGCGTCCCCGACTATGAGCTCGTTCAAGCCGTGAAGCCTCCGGCCGTCCGCCCGATCCTGGAGATCCCCCAGAGCCCCGATGACCGCGATCGGTGAAAGCCTAACGTTCTCCTCGTTCAAAGCCTTCGCGGCGAGATACGTGACGCCCGCCCCGCTTATCTCATCCGCCCCGTTTATCCCGTAGTCGTGCGGGTTGAGCTGGATCACGTTCTCGGACGCCGATCCGAGGGGCTCGTGGTGGTCGAGGATTATTATAGGCTCCTTTCTCCCGAGGCTTGAAAGCTCGTCGAGGTACCCGCTTCCGATATCGGTTAGGATCACGGAGTATTCTTCTGGAAGATCCTTCAGCGACTCCAGAACCCCCTCGATCGACTTAACCGACCTCGTCACGAAGCGAGCGTTCTCCCTCAGAAGCATGACCGACGCTATCGCGCCCGATGAAAGCCCGTCGGCGTCGTTATGGCATAGGATGAGGAAGGGCTTATCCTCGTCGATGAGCTTCCTAAGCCTCTCGGATACTTCCCCGGCTTTCTCGAGAAAGCCGTCTACGTCCCTGAACCTCTCCAAAGTCATCCTCCAGAAATAGAGAGAGGTTATGGCACTAAAATAGCTGCCCCCGCTCTACCTGTAGGCGTAGGTGAGCTGAGGAGTCCAGTCGGGCGGAAGCTCTCCGATCCGCTTATAGTACTTGACGAGCCTGTGGATCTTGGCCTCGACGAGCTGGAGCCTATGCCTGTTATACTTGTCTCCCCTGAACTTGCTCAGGTGAACCCTCATCCGCCTCGCTCGCTCGAGCAGGTTCGCGAGGTCTTCGGGGACCTGGGGGAGGAGATTGTTCTCCTTCAGGATCTGCTTTATGCTCTTCCCGGTTATCTGCTTCACCAAGGGTACTCCGTGCTGATCTCGCAGGATCAAGCCTATCATGCTCGGAGGATAACCCTCCTTCGCGTACTTCACGACGAGGGCCTCAACCTCCTCGGGAGTCACCTTAACCCATGATGGAGGAGTCTTGCTCAGAGGCCTCTTCGAACCCGATTTCCCCCTTCTCCTCGCATGCATCCGCGCCATGCCGCAGCCGCCTTCAGCTTCGGGAACCCGCTATTTAAGAATGATGTGGGATAGGTCTTCAGCCGAGCTAGGGTCATCATCGCTCAGCAAAGCCGGGGATCATCACCGAGAACCTCAAAAGGAAACCCGGTATTTTTAGGCTTCTCCGCGGGAGTCGGTTTATATGGGGGAGGGGCTTCCGGGATTCCAGGGATGGCGATCTGGGTCGGGATAGATGACACAGATTCGAAGAAGGGCGGGTGCACGACCTACGTAGCGGCGGTCCTGATCAGGAGGCTCGAGGAGAAGGGGATTAAGACGATCGGGTATCCCAGGCTTGTGAGGCTCAACCCGAACTGCCCGTATAAGACCCGTGGGAACGCGGCCATAGCGGTGAAGGCGGATACGGGTGACCTGGAGACCGTTAAGGAGACCGCGGTCGAGGTGGTCGAAGAGTACTCCGAGCTCGATGAGGGAGCTGAAACCGGAATAGTCCTCCTCCCGAGGGAACCCGATGAAAGGCTTAGGAAGTTTTACTGGAGAGCCGTCAGGGAGATAATCCCGATCGAGGACGCGTTCAAGCTCGCTGACGAGGTTGGAGCCGAGGTGGTGTACTATATGGATGGGAAGGGGGTCGTCGGGGGATTGGCGGCGATAGGCGCCGACTTCACGCCCGGCAAGACCTACGAGCTCATAGCGCATAGGACGAAGGAGTATTGGGGAACTGTTAGGAAGATCGATGTCGAATCGGTTTTCGAGATGGATAAGGCGACGGCCCCCTATACCTTCGACAACGTGGACTACGAGAGCGGGGAGATCAGGATCGCGCC
>JAGGVM010000095.1 GCA_021157985.1 Nitrososphaerota archaeon
GGATCGCCGCGGATAATCCAAATGCTTCAAACCTTTCAATAACCAGAATCGCTATAGACTTGGGGTACGGCGCGACTATCAACAATGCTCCCACCTCGCTAACAGCCCTCATCCAAGTCACGATCGCTCCCGAGAGAACTGATCTGAAGGCTAGTGGGAGTGTCACCGTGAAAAAGGTCCTGAAATGCCCCGCTCCAAGAGTTCTCGCGACGTGCTCAAACGTCTCATCGACCGCGGAGAAACCCGCCCTCGCCGAGCTTATGAAAATCGGCACGCTCACGAATAGCATCGCCACGACGATTCCCCAAAAACTATCCTCTATCACGATCCCAACCCTGCTTAAAATCTCTCCAATAGGGTTCCTAGAATGATAGGCCAGGAGAACGAGTATCCCGGCGACGCTGTGCGGAATAGCCAGGGGCACGTTGAGAAGGGATTCTAAGAGATTTTTGAAAGCGAAATCCTTTCTCGCGAAAACATACGCTAAAGGGGTTCCGAAGATGAGGGCTGAGGCCGTCGCGGTCGTCGCGGCTACGAGAGTCGTTGAAAGCGCATCTAAGATCTCCGGATCCATCAAGGTTTCTCCGACTTGAATCGGAGTAGTCATAAAAAGAATGAGGACCATCGGCGCGAGGAGAGCGAACACTATCACCGATCCTAAAACCGAAAACGTCAAAAACAACCCGTCAATCCTTTTAAGGGTCATTTCAACCTAATCTCCTCCGGGACTTTCCCATAAGTCTTGAAATCGCTTAGGAACGGCTGACCGCTTCTCTCAAAGATCTCTTTTCCAACATCACTCAGCAATAGGTTTACGAATTTTATCGCTAGGTCCTTATGCTCAGCGCACTTCGGTATCGTCAAGCCGTAAACTATGGACTTCCCCACCACCTCCTTCTGCTTATCCGTCCCATAAAACAGGTAAACATGAATCTTCCCATATTCCCCATCAAATCCCGGATCGCTCAAATCAATCTCAGGCGGTAGCTCAACGTATTTTAGCCCATGTTGCACTGCGACGCTTTTGTATTCGAACGCGTAGTCGAGCGCCCCGGCCTCAAGCAACGCTATTAGATCAACAGACTTTGACCTAATCACGAGACTAGATCCAGGCTTCGGAGCGAAATCGCTTGGAACGCCTATGAAATATTCATCACCAGATTTCTTCACGATCGCATTTGATTTATCAGCTACAAGTTTCTTCAGCAAGTCTAGACCATAGCTTTTCTCGGCCAGCGCTAAAACCATTATCGCCCTATAGCCACATGGATCATCGTTCGGATTTGAGAACCCGTACTTTACGTCCTTTTTCATTAATATCTCGAACCATTTGTCCGAGTTTATCTCCTCCGAATGCTTACTTCTATTCGTGTACGCTAAAACCATTTTATTCGAGGCGAAGGCTATGTTGAACTCCGCGTACTTGGGCAGCATGTCGTTTATCAACCTATAATCGGCGGTCATTAGGACGTCGGCGGTTTTATGCAGCTCCGTGATCTTCCTCACGGCTAGGACGCTTCCCGAAGGCTCCAAATCCACTTTGGCTCCCGGATTTTCTTCCTCAAATTTTTCCGCAACCTCTTTTAATGGAACCGATAATGATCCAGCGTGAAATATCCTTAGCGTTACGCTCTTCTCTCGGCCGCCGAACGTGTTCAAATTAAGGGCCGTTGCTGCCGCGGCGATAGCCAAAACCGTGATCAAGAACAGAGCTACTATATGCGTTTTCTTCATATCGTTTCTAATGTTTGCCGGAGGTATATATGGTTTTTGGTTATCAGATATCGGATAACGACTCTCCGTAGATAACTTTGCCGATGTCGGATGGGATCCGGTAACCTGGGATTTTCTCGACGAGCCCTTTAGTTTTTTCAGAGGTTAATGCTTTTAGGAATTTTTTGATGGGCTCTCGGCTGATCGAACACTTCGATATGGCGAAATCGAAGTTCTCCCATTTTAGGGGTTTAAATCTAAGGCCGTATCTCTCCGCAGCCCATCTCGTGGTCAGCCCTATATCCGCCCTCCCAGCCACTATCGTTTCAACCACTTTCAGATGCGTTTTCACCTCCTTGTCATATCCCTTTACGGCTCTTACTAATTCATCAAATTTTTTCCCCACTTCTTCGGCTTTCTTTTTCAATACGTAGTCGAACAGAACCCTAGTCCCGGATCCGAGGTTTCTATTAACTAGCCTTATCTCTCCTTTTATGAGCAGTTCGATAGGATCGTTGACCTCTATGCGAGACGCGAAACCGATTTCTCTCTCATATCCCCGAACGAGAACGACTCTCCCATCCAGCCAATATCTCCGAATGTATGGTAAATTGTATTCACCTGACTCGGGGTCATAAAGGTGGACTCCAGCGAGATCCGCTTCTCCAAGCATCAACAGAGTTAAACCACCTGACGATCCAACCCAAGCCACTTCTATATGCTCTACTCCTTCGGCTCTCATCAATCCGAAGATATGCTCTAACAATAGATCGTTACTTCCCGCGTAAACGATCTCGGGAGCCTCCAACTCAGCTCCGGGAATCGAGAGCCTCTTATTGAAAAGCCTCCGATACTCCTCGAGATAACGGCTTAGGATTCGTTTCCCCGCCTTAGTAAGCTTAGCTCCCCCTCCTTTCCTGCCCCCGCGTTTCGGCTCAACGAGCTTAGCTCTCAGTATCTTCTCAGCTCTTGCTATCGATTCCCAGGCGCGAGAATAGCTCATTCTAAGAGTTTTTGACGCGGAGAGGATGGAGCCCGTTTTCTCTATTAGGAGAAGAAGCTTCGCTAGCTCCTCGTCTACTACTCTCTCTCCGCCGGCTTCTAAGATCAGCGTCCCATGAGGCTTAAGCTTCCTCATCGCTCTCTAAGCAATATCGCGATCGAAGGCTTAAAAATAATTTCAACGAGACCCGCGAAGCCTTTCATCTTCAAACAGCTTTACCCTCGGACAATAGGGATCCGGGCCGTCTAAAGTTCCATAGTATATTAGCGATCTGGCATAGCATCCTCCCATGCACTCGTCTCTGAGAGGACAGGACTTGCAAGGCTCTCTGAGAACGGGGTTCATCACCCTCTTGACGAAGGGGTTCTTTCGATACTCTTCGAGGCCTTTCTCAAAACCTGATCTCACGTTTCCAACCACTATGTCTAAGACGTCGCAGAGCAATATGTCGCCGGATGGATCTATGTCTATGACCCTTCCCCTCCTGCAATCAGACCAAGTGGATACGAACCTAGGATCTATTATCAGCTTGGCCGGACCGAAGCACCATACGTTCATCTGATAGCCTATCTCCCTCGCCGATTTTTCTGCGGACTTCAAAGCCTGATAAAGCTCTTCTCTCGATGGAACTATGTCCTCGCCAGCTCTCCCCACGGGCATTATCGGGATCATTGACGCCCTGACCGCTCCCAGCTTTTCAGAAAGCTTCACGTACTCTCCTGTCTCGAAGTAATTAAGCTTCGAAATGGCGAAGACCGTGGAGAACTCGAGCCCCTTTTTCTTGACGATCTTTAGGCCCCGCATCAGCGGATCCCAGGTCCCGGTTCCCCTGATTTTTTCGTGAACGCTCTTCGTCGCTCCGTCCAAGCTCACGTATAGAAAAACATCGTACTTTCTCAGCAATTCCGCTTTCTCTTCGTTCATCAAAGTCGCGTTGGTATTTATGTCGCAGACCATGCCGTGATCCCTGATCTCCCTTAGATAGAGCTCTAGGTTTTTATCGAGAAGAGGCTCGCCCCCCGTCAGACC
>JAGGVM010000044.1 GCA_021157985.1 Nitrososphaerota archaeon
GATAAATATTTGCTCATATTGAACGGATTGGATTACGTGCTTGAGTTGGCTCAGATAGGCCCGACGCCGGGGTCGAGGGTGATAGTGTCAACGAGCGAGCCCCATGACGAGGAGCAGGAGATAGAGTGGAGCAAGTTCGAGAAATGGGTGCATCTGCTGAGACTCGATCTCAGGAACGTCCATTCCTCCGGCCACGCCGACAGAGAGAGCCTCATAGAGATAATCGAGGAAATCAAGCCCCGTAAAATCATACCAATCCACACCGAGAACCCATATGAGTTCCAGAGGCTGAGAAGAATCGGGGAGATAAGAAGTGAGGTAATCCTCCCGAAACCCGAAGAAGCCATAGAGCTCTAAAGCTATCGAATTCTCTTCGGAGGCTCTCCGAGCCTTAAGCTGAAGACCGATAAACCGCGTAAAGCTTCCTCAACCGCCTCATCCAATCCGAGCTCCATCCAAAGCCTTTCGAGCTCCCGTTTATTCACCTCGATCGATCTCCCTGACTCTTCAAGAACGTGTTCACCTTCCAACCCTATTGATTTAAGCCCGTTCAGAACCTCTTCTTCATCTAAGGCTAGGAGAGGAGTGTATATTGGAAGCCGTCTGAAAGAGAGAATCGTGCACAAGTTCTTCACGTCGCTCGTACGGCGGGGCATCGATCCCAAGACTATTCCCGGATAGCGCCTGCTCTCCGCGATAGCCTCGCCCACTTTCAGGAGGAATAACTCGAATAGAGGCTTCTTCGCTTCCTCGGATAGATCCTTAACCCGCTCCTCGAACCCGTCGGATACCACCTCGTAGAGCTTAGCCGTAAGAGAATACTCCAGGAGCTTGTTCACGATCTGTAAATCGATCAACGGTGAAGATTTCTCAGATGATTCGAAGCCGACGTGCAGGAAGTCTACTCGACATCCCCGCTTCATCATATACCAGCATGCGAGCGCGGACCTTGCTCCGGATAGGAGTGCGAGGAGCTTCCCTGAGGAACCTAAGGGAAGGCCGCCGGGCCCTTTTAACTTGTCAAATGATGCGTATAAGCCGTCTTCGGTTATCTCCACGAATATTGTTTTATCCGGGTTTTTCAGGTCTATTTTTAGCCCGAGGCTTCGGGTTATAGATTCTCCGAGCCTTCTCGATACATCGATCGACCTCATTGGAAAGCGTTTATCGCTCCTCCTCGTATCTACCCTGACCTTCTTCACCTCGATCCTCCTCAGCTCACTCAATATTTTCTGCTCGAGCTCGTCAAGAGAACCCGCTTTCACGGCCGGAGCATACCAAACCACTCCGAAAACTTTTCCTATCTTTTCAAGCATTCGTCTGAGATCCTGCTCTGATGAGACATCTATCACGAATCTTCCCTGAAGCCGTTTTACTTTGCCGCCGGTCTGTTTTTCGAGGTTTCTCCGCAGTATCCGCTCGAATAGCCCGCGCTTGCCTCGTTTCAGGGTTACTTCGCCGTAGTGGACTACTATCGAGTTGAAGCTTGGAGAGCTCACTTCCAATGATTAAATTATGCCTCACCTTATTAAACAAACTCCGCGGCCTCGGCGGAGTCCATGACCCGTATAAGCTCGCCTATCAGGCAGTAAGGCCTCGCATCCACAACTTCCACTTCGACGAATTTTCCGAGCAAGTCTCTCGCCCCGTTCCTCAACACTATTGGCCTATAGCTCAGGTTCCTCGCTATGGCCTCCCCTTTTTCCCCGATCTCATCGACAAACGCTATCCCCCTCCACCCTATCCACTTCTCGCTGCTTCGAAGGGCGATCTCCCTGGCAACCTCGCTTAGAAGCTTGCTCCGCTTCTTCACCACGCTCGGCGGATGGGGCTTAAGCTTTTCAGCAGGCGTGCCCGGTCTCGGGAAGAACCTCGAGATGTTTATCATGTCGGGTTTGATTTCTTCGACGAGCTTCACCGTTTCCTCGAAGTCGTTTTCATCCTCGGTTGGGTATCCGACTATTATGTCAGTTGATAAGGTGAGGTTCTCGACCCTTGACCTCATCTCATGGACTATCTTCTTGAACGTCGAAACGGGGTATCCGCGCCTCATATCTCTGAGGACCTTGTCCGATCCCGATTGAACGGGGAGGTGGAGGAACTTGAAGACCTTCGGGGATCCATATGCCTCGGCGAGGTCTTTTCTTATCGAATAGGCGTAGAGCGGGTTCATCATCCCCACCCTAATCAAGAAATATCTGTCTAGCTTGGAGACCCTTTTCAAAAGCTCCGGGAGCCGGCTTCTGCCGGATTCGATGCCGTAGCTGGCCGTGTCCTGGCTCGTGAGCCAGACCTCTCTAACCCCGTCCCTTAGAGACTCCTCAACTTCTTTTTCTATTAGGTTGATTGGATAGCTCTTGAACGATCCGCGGGTTCTCGCGACTATGCAGAACGAGCAAAGCCTCCAGGCACATCCCTCCGATATGGGGATTATCGCCACGAACCTGTTTCTCCTCAGCCTAGGATATCCCAGCTTAACTTCCTCGGGCAATTCTCGGACGCTCGACTTGCCCAGCTCAACCGCTTCAACGATCTTCGTAACGGATCGGGGATGCAGTAAGACAGCACGCGGCGCGATACGCCGAATTTTATCCGGCTCCCCGGGCACCATGCATCCCGCGACTATCAGGGGTTTTCCGTACTCCGCTAGCTTGGCGATTCTCCAGAGCATTCGGTCGCTCGTCGGCTTCTTCACGACGCATGTGAAAATTA
>JAGGVM010000128.1 GCA_021157985.1 Nitrososphaerota archaeon
ACGTCTTCAGAGGACGGCTCAAGCCCATGCGCCAAGATTATCATGTCCACGACTTTTAGATCGAGGTCCGAGGCGACGTACTGAAGAACCGGGCCTCCGAGCACGATCTTCGTATCCGCGACATCCATGGACCTTATTCTGGCTTCTAGGGCTGAGATCTCGGCCAGATACTTGTCGAGGTTCTGCTTATAGTAGTCGCTTCCCTCCGGGTCGATCTTGGAGAGCTTGAGGGCGCAGGCCTTGGCTATGGCCTTCAGGCCCGAGTAGGTGTAGAAGTATCCGTGGGGGTTCTCGGCCCCGGTCTCCGGGATGCTCAGGATTAGGAGGCCCGCCGACTCGTAGTCCCTATAATTTATAATCGGAATCTTGATGACCCCCTCCTTGGAGAGGGCTTCGATCTTCTCCTCTATCGGCAGGTGGTGGGGTCCCGTCATGACTATGAGCGAGGCGTGGGAGACGGAGCTCAGGATCGTGTTTATATCGGGTTCATAGCTGTGGGGGTCGACGCCCGGGGGGAGGAGGCTCCGCACCTCGACTCTTTCTCCCCCGATCTTCTCCACGAGGTTTTTCAGGACGGGCGCCGTTACCACTACCTGCACCTTCTCCTCGGCCGCGGTGGAGGCGGTTGAGGCCAGGATTGAGGCGAGTAGGAGGGCTGCCAGCAGGATTGGTAGGGCTTTGCTCCAGCTCATCTGGTTATCGGCGGTGGAGGCGCTTTAAAAGTTTTACATAATAAAACTCGAGCCGGGCAAATTATTTATTATGGGGCCGCCTCTCCGAAGGCAAGAATGTCGAGGAGACCGAGGCAGGAGCGAAGGGCGCCGAAGACAATCTACACGATCTACTCCCCCGACTACTTCGGCTACAAGGAGATCGGGACGACCTGGGCGGACGATCCCTCAAAGGTCTTAGGGAGGACGATCTGGGTAAGCCTCTACACGCTTACCGGCGACTTCTCGAAGCAGTATCTGCTCCTGAGGTTCAAGATCGTGAGGGTTAAGGATGGGGTCGCCGAGACCGTCTTCTATGGCCATGAATACGGGCGGGAGTTCGTTCGAAGCCTAATCCGCAGGGGGTCGAGCAGGATCGACATGATAACGAACCTCGAGACCAAGGACGGCTTCAAGCTCAGAACTCAGTCAACGGCCTTCACCCTAAGGAGGATCGGCAGGCACTCGTGGAAAGCCAGGATGATCAGGAGAGCCATGCGAAACGTGCTCGAGGAAGCCGCCCGAAACCTAACCCTCGCCCAGCTCGCTCAGGAAATGGTCCTCGGAAAGACGGCCTCAGACATTTACCAAGAAGCGAAGAAGATAACGGTCCTCCGCCATATAGGCGTGATCAAGAGCAAGGTCCTCAAGATCCCCGACTGGGTCTACGGCGGAGAAAAGCCTCCGATGGAAGCAGAGGCGGAGGAGGTGCCGGCTGAGCAGCAAGAAGAGGAGAGCGAGGTCCCCGCGGCTTAGGGAAGCCGTCGCATACGAGGCGGCTAAGCTCCTATATCACGGCTCATGCAAGGAGTATATTGAGGGGAAGAGGAAGGCAGCTCAGGCTCTCGGCGTGTCGATTCTCCCGAGCAACGGCGAGGTCGCGGTAAAGCTGCTTGAGTACGCGCTCTTAGTCGAGGGTGAGGAGTATTGGAGGAGGCTTGAGAGGCTTAGGCGGGAGGCGTTATCCGTAATGCGGGTGCTAGAGGAGTTCGATCCGAGGCTCGTCGGAAGCGTTTGGCGAGGGATAATCAAGCCTGGAAGCGACATAGATATAGAAGTGGATTATGAGGACCCGGATCCCGTTAAGGAGAAGCTGGAGAAAAGCGGTTACCCGGTTTTAGAGGAAGGTGCCATCGAGGTTCCAGAGCCCCTCAGATTCGGGAGCCTCTGGAGGCTGAAGTTCCAGACCTCCGGCGGAACCATGGCCGAGGTGATCCTGAAAGAGCATAAATGGTATCTCAATCCCCCAAGATGCGACATCTTCGGAGACGTTAAGCGAGGCCTGAAACCCGCCGAGCTGGCCGAGGTCCTGGCCGAGTCTCCCAGGAAGCTTTTCATCCCGGAGAATTTAAAGGAGCTGCTGCGGGAAAGTTTAAACTAAGCTATCGAGGCTTTTCGGGAGAAAGAGGATGGAGATCGATAGAGAGAAGTTCAGGAAGCTGTTCCCAAACCTCTACAGGGAGATCGTGTCGAAGAAGATGAGCATCTCGATCGACGCTGTGAGAATTGATAAAGAGGAAGCCGAGCGCGAGGCCTCCAAACCCGATAAACCGCAGATGCCTACTCCGATAGACTACTTGAGGAGATGCGAGAACGATGAAGAAGCCTTCGAGGTCGTTAACTACCTCGAGAAACGCGGAGAAATATCCTCGGAGGAAGCCGAGAAGCTCAGGAAGCAGATCAGGGAGCACGGAGTCCGAAGCTTCGGGAAGAAGAAGGAGTGGGGCTACTACTCCGAGAAATATCTCGGATCAGGCGTAGAAGAATGAATCGTCCGATCGCGTTCAGCCTCTCTTTCCCGCCGCGACTATCGAGATCACGTCTCCCCACTTGAGCTTGTAGTCCTCTCCAAGCCTGATCTTCCTCCTCGCATCTATAGCGTATAGAAACGTTTTACCGAGATCGGTGTGAATCGCGTATGCGAGGTCTCTCGGGGTCGATCCCCTCGGGAGAATGTAGACATCTGGGAGAACGTTTCCATCGTGGTCGGTGAGCTTCTCGGGGTCTTCAACCGGGTAAACCGGGATGTACTTCAGTAGATCGAAATACGCTTTGTTCACGACTTCTTGGACTCCCGTTGAACCCCACTTCTCCAAGATCTTCTCCCTGATCAGGTTCAGGGCTTTCCTCTGGCTTGAGGTCAGCTTTGAGTCGTCGATTATCTCGAAGTCGCTGTCCCCCGGCAGATACTTTATCAGCTTCTTCTCCGCGGCCATCCTTAGTATCCTCTCCGCCTCGGCGCTGACGGGCACGACCTCGTATCCCGCCTTCTTGAGCTTCTTGACGCCGTCCTCCGCTTCGGGGAGATCTATCTTGTTCGCGGCCACGATTATCGGCTTAGTCTTCTCCCTCAGCTTTCTCACGAACTCGAATAAGTCTTCATCGCTCCACTTAGACGGCTGAGACGGGTTCAGGTCTAATTCGTGTAGAACGTCTCTTACCGCGGACTCGTCGATCCTCAATCCCGAGAACTTCTTCGCGAGCTCTTCCTCAAGCTTCCCAACCTTGCTCTCAACGATCCTAACTATCTTCCTCCAATCCACGGTCAACAAGTCGCGCAGCCAATAATCGATCTCCTCCTCGACGAGCCTCACATCCTCCACGGGGTCACCCGACCCGGGTTTAACAGGGTTTCCATCGGGATCCGTCGCCCCCGCCGCGTCAGCGACCACGATCAAGGCCGACGCCTGTCTGATCTCGTCTAGGAATTGAAGTCCCAGCCCCCTTCCTTCGTGAGCTTTCCTGATTATTCCAGGCGTGTCTATGATCTCGATGGGGATGAACCTGACCCCGTCTATGCACTTGCTGTTCCTCGGGTTGTCTTTCACTCCAAGCTCCTTGCAGACGCAGTTAATTCTCAAGTAGGTTATTCCGCGGTTCGGCTTGATCGTTGTGAACGGGTATCCGGCGATCTCGACGGGGGCGAGGGTCATGGCAGCGAACATCGTGCTCTTCCCGACGTTCGGCTTCCCGACTATCCCAGCTAACTCCATCCCGAAGAATTAGGACCTGGAGAATCTTAAAACACTTGTGCTGAGTCTAAGTAAGTGGGAAAACTTTGTTTACTTTACATCGACTCTAACGTGATGCAGAATATTAAAGCAAAAAGAAATCACGTCTTTCCAATCGAGCAGCAGCATCGGAAAATAGGTAAATTAATGTTTAAGTTATGCTTTTTCCGCAGAAATACGAGGTCCTATGGCTAGGGTAACTATTGACAAAGATACTTGCATAGGGTGCGGAGCTTGCTGGGCGTTGGCGCCTGACTTCTTCGAACAGGACCCGGATGATGGGAAGAGCCGGATAGTCGAGAAATACCGCGTTGACGGGAACCCATCGGTCGGAGAGGTTCCAGACGACTTGCTCGAGGACGTGAGAGGCGCCGTTGAAGGCTGTCCCACGGGCTCTCTCAAACTAGAAGAGTAAAGATCTTCAGAATTATTTTCTCCCTTACTTATTTTCCTCCTTTTTAGCCAGCCTCTTCTCCACCCTTCTCTTAAGCGGATCCGGAAGCCTAAGCTCTTTATCGCTTAGGATCGATGGGTGATAGGGATCAACCATTATTACCTCGTACCACTTGTATAATCCGTCTTCCGCTATCCAGTACGCTCCGATCGGGTAGAGGTTGGGGTACTTTTTCTGCGCCTTGTGGACCGCTTCTTCCTTCGTGGTGACGTTGACCTTGTGTTTGACGACTCCGAGGGCCTTAGGCCTCCTACCGGCTCTAGGCCTCGGCTTCTGGAACCCGCCTCTCCTCACCCTGACCCTGAGGACCACGAATCCCTGCTTCGCCTTGTATCCTATCTTCCTCGCCCTGTCGAGTCTCAGCGGCTTCTCTACCCTAACCAC
>JAGGVM010000117.1 GCA_021157985.1 Nitrososphaerota archaeon
AGCTTAGAGATAGACTTGGAATAACCATGCTCCTCGTCGAGCACAGACTCGACATAGCCCTACAATACGCGGACCAAGTATACGTCATGGCTTCAGGCTCTCTCATCTCGAGCGGTAAGCCGAAGGAAGTGGTTATTGACCCGCAGGTGATCGAAGTCTATCTGGGAGGGTGAGATACGTGATCGAGATAAGGGAGCTTAACGCGGGTTATAGAAAGCTTCAGGTCTTATTCGACGTTACCTTGGAGTTTAAGCCGAAGGAGATAAACGTCATAGTAGGCCCAAATGGAAGCGGGAAGAGCACCCTCCTTAAGTCCGTCTTCGGCCTGACGACCATCTACTCGGGTTCGATAAAGTTCAACGGCATGGAGCTGGTCGGAAAGCCTCCGCACGAGATCGTGAGACACGGGATAGCTTACCTCCCCCAGGTGAACAACATCTTCGAGAACCTCACGGTCGAGGAGAACATCAGGATGGCTGGATACATCTTGGAGAAGGAGGAGGTCGAGGAGAGGTTGGAGGAAGTCGCGGAATTCCTCCCCACGATAAGGAAGTATTGGAGGGTGAAGGCAGGGCTTCTGAGCGGAGGTGAGAGGCAGATGGTGGCGATGGCGATGGCGCTTCTGAGGAAGCCGAAGATCATGATGTTCGACGAGCCCACCGGAGGCCTTTCACCGAAGATAGCCAACGACGTCCTATCCAAGATCATAGAGCTCAGGGACAACCTGGGGGTCACGATAATCCTGGTGGAGCAGAACGCGAAGAAGGCGTTGGAGATCGGAGACCACGCCTATCTCCTCGTAGGAGGAAAGCTCGTCTTCGAGGGAGGTTGCGAAGAGCTTCTGAACCACCCCCAGCTCTCGACCCTCTACCTCGGGGTAAGCGGTTAATATTTCCCGAGCTGAGCTTTCTCCTGAAAACGCTTGGTGGACGCGTTTCGAGAGGTAGTTGGAAAGGTCGTCGAGGCAGTTCTCAAAACATCTAGGCTTGAAGCCGGAGAGCTATCGGAGCTTCTACTCCTCCCCCGCGAAGAAATCGAGCGCGCACTAGAGTTCCTGAGCCTTTCGGGAAGAGGCGAACTCGACGAGGAGGATAAGGTGGAGGCGGTTCTAAGGGCTTTGGAGCTCGGGATCGATGGAAAAGTTTTGGCCAGGTATCTGGGTTGGAGGGAGTTCGAGAAGCTTGCCGCTAAAGTCTTCGACAGAATTGGTTACGAAACGATTTGGAACTTGGTTCTCTCGGCTGGGAAGAAGCGGGTGCAGATCGACCTGATCGCTTATCGAGGTAACCTGCTTTTAGTGATAGATTGCAAGCATTGGAAGATTCCTCCGCCTCCTTCCGCAGAGATGAGGATAGTTGAAGGCCAGGAGAGAAGGCTTGAGCTCTTGAAGGAGATCTTGGAGTCTTTCCGGGAGCAAAGCTCGACCGAGATCTACGCGGTTCCACTCGTCCTCTCCCTCTACCAGCCGTCGAAGAAGATCGTGAACGGCCACCTATTCTCCTCGATAAGCAATCTGAGAGGACTCATCGAATACGTTGAATCGGCTTATTTCCAGGTCAGGCACGTGAAGATCCCGATCCCGGGGGCAAATCGGCTGCCGGATCTGCTGCGGAGAAAGCCCGAGCTCGGCAAGGGTTCTTTTTTAAAATCTGGGAAATAAGGCTTAAATCAAGGGGTTGATGTTGAAGATCTGAGCGGCTATGATCTGGGCGGAGTTCGAAGACGAGTTCGAGGACGAGGAAGAGGAATGGGACGAGGAAGAATGGGAGGAAGAAGAGGAAGAGGAGTTCTAACCCAGATCAAGGAGCCCGCGTAAAAACATAATTATTATTTATTTTACGGGTACACTCTCGCGGGGGTTCTCGGGAACAGGCATGCGTCCCGGATATGCGGGAGCCTGAGAAGCCACCAGAGCATCCGCTCTATCCCCAAGCCAAAACCGCTGTGCGGAACCGATCCATACTTCCTCAGATCGAGATACCACTTATAGTCCTCGGGGTTTAATCCCTCCTCCCTGATCCTCTCCAGAAGCTGCTCGTAGTCGTGTATCCTCTGCCCTCCTCCGACAACCTCGCCGTATCCGCCTGGGGTGAGTAGGTCCGCGTTCCTACAAACCGAGGGCTCCCGTGGGTCGGGAAGATGATAGAAGGCCTTCGCCTCCTTAGGCCAGTGGGTCACGAAGAACGGCTTCTCGAATTCCTTAGACAGCTCCCGCTCCTCATCTGCTCCGAAGTCGTCCCCCCACTCTATCTCGAACCCTTTTCTCTGCAGGATCTCCAACGCCTCCGCGTATCTCACCCTTGGATAAGGGGGTTTAGCTACGTCGGGGTCGATCTTCAATCCGAGGATCTCGAGCTCGCGTTGATCGGTCTCGTAGACGCCTAGAACCATCGCGTGGAAAAGCTCCTCAACGACCTTCATCATGTCCTCGAGCTCAGCGTAAGCCATCTCGGCCTCCAGATGCCAGAACTCCGTGAGATGTCTCCTCGTCCTGCTGAGCTCCGCCCGGAAGCTCGGCTGAAGACTGTAGACCTTTTCGAGGCTGTAGATGGCCGCTTCTTGATAGAACTGAGAACTCTGAGTCAGGTAGACCTCTCTCCCGAAGTAGTCGACCTTGAAGAGGGTTGCGCCTCCCTCAACCGCCGCGGTTATGAAGCTGGGGCAATTGACCTCGATGAAACCGTGTTCCTCAAGCCAGCTTCGAGCGGAGCTCATCAAAGTCGACCTTATCTTCATTATCGCCGCGACTCTGGGGCTTCGAATGTGCAGGTGCCTATTGTCTAGGATGAACTTCACCTTAACGCCCTTCTTTATCGGGAAGTCATCCAAGCTCGGACCGAGCACTTCGAGATCTCTACACTGGATCTCAACTCCTCCGGGGGCTCGGGGATCGTGCCTGACGACTCCGCGGATCTTGACGGCGGATTCCTGCTTGATCTCCTCGGCTTTCTCGAAGGAGCTTTCGGGGACGAGCCCTCTCTTGACGGCTACCTGGATCACGCCGGTTCGATCTCTCAGGTCTATGAAGACCAATCCTCCATGGGCTCGCTTGTTCCTGACCCAGCCTAGGAGCTCTACCTCGGTTCCCTCAGGCAGCTTGACCGCGTCCTCGATGTAGAAGTCCTTCAGCATTCCACCTAACCCGGTTCAAGAATAGGCAATCCACCTTTTTTGCCTTTACCGGCGCGCTCAGTAGATCTTGCAGCCGTTCGGTACTTCTTTGTCGGGGACCAACGGTGCGACCGTGTTCTCGTCCACGACCGCCGCGAGCATCATGCACTCGGACACGATGCCGCGTATCTTCTTAGGTTTGAGGTTCACGACGAATGCGAACTGCTTGTTCAGGAAGTAGCTGGGTTCGTAGATATGGCCAAGACCGGCGACCGACTGCTTCTTGAACTCGCCGAAGTCGACGACGAGCCTCAGGAGCTTCGTGGATCCCTCTACTTTCTCAGCTGAGACAACCCGTCCAATTCTTATGTCTAATTTCTGGAAATCCGAAAAATCGACCTCAACCATCTCAGCCACCACACCTAGACATATCATCGCACGAAGATGTTAATATCGATTCCCCGAAAATTGAGCTGAAATTTTGATGTGTAATTTTTTCCGAAATTTTTTTATATAACTCAGATGTATTTAAACCGTCGGGTGAAGACCCAACATGGCTAGAAAGAAGAAGACAACCAGAAAGAAGAAGACGACCAGGAAGAAGAAGACAACGAGGAAGAAGAAGACCACTGCGAGAAAGAAGAAGACGACAAGAAAGAAGAAGACCACCAAGAAGAAAACCACTAGAAAGAAGAGGACCAAGAAGGCTAAGGCTAAGCCGAAGGTCGTCCCAGCCCCCCAGGAAGCCGTTGAAAGCATCTAAGCCTTGAAAAAGCTCCTAAAACCCAATACTTTTTCTTATCCTATTTCCCTAGTTCTAAAACCACGTGTATCTTTCCTCGATTTCCTCATGCCTCACAACCTTGCTCCGAACCAAGTATGCTATCTCGCCGGTCAAGGCTGAGGAAGCTATCGGGGCCGCGAATAAGAAGATCATGTCGATGGGTCTTGAAACGAGCTCGGTTGCCATACGGTTCACCATGAAGACCCAATGCGAGTTATCTGGCCAAGCTGGAGCCGATAGGAAGAGAGAGCCGATCCAGAGGAGGAGAACTGTTGATGCGGTTAGGAACGTGGCCTTCGCCCCTCCACCCGCGCTCCTCACGAGGACGCCGACGAGAACACCCACAAGCAGCCACGCCGCAAGAGGTATGATCCCGTAGCTCCCTAAGCCGCCGATCGATTGAGCGCCCATCATCGAAGAAAGCGGAGTGAGTAGAGGAGTGTAGGCGTTTAACAGGAGGAGGAAGATGTTGAACTGGGTTTGTGAAGAAGCTTGGGGCCCTCCCGCGCTCATCAAGATCCCGAGCAGGGTTAGCAGTCCTACCCCGACCCCGTATCCGGCTACGGCTTTACTCATGTCGAGACCCTCTTTCGAGTTAGAGGAGAAAAAGGTTTCCCCAGCCCCTAAAAGCGGTTTTATTCCAGGATCGCGGAGAGAGATACCGAGGTAATCTGTTTTCCCTTCACGTATCCTTCCCGGGTCTCCTGGATTCGAGGACGAGGAACTCTCGGGGAAGCCTCTTCCGCTCGAATTGTTGTAGGTATAGCTCTCGCACCCGCTGGATCGTGTCCGCTTC
>JAGGVM010000012.1 GCA_021157985.1 Nitrososphaerota archaeon
GTCCTCCATCCTCCTCTCGACATCGCGTCTGTCATCGAGCTTGATAACCGTAACCGCTCTCTTAGCACCGGCCTTAAAGACTGCTTCGTGAGCGGCGGCCACGTATCTCAAGGCTTCCTCAGCGCTCTCGGCCTCGAATATCGTGCCCATCGGAGTCGTTTCATATTTCACTCCGAGATCCTTTAACGCTTTAACGGCGTGAGCGATGAGCTTCGAGACGCTCGTTCCCTCGCCCATCGGGATCACGCTGAACTCGATAATCACTCTCATGCTCTCAAACGAGAAATAGCTTCTCCGCGACTTAAATAATGTCGTCAGCGTTTCATTTGCGCAGGCAAGCCGCTTAACCCTCTCCCACCTTGAATTTCGTTCAAAGGATCGTTTTCAGAAATTCTTAAATAACCTCCGCCTAAAAATTAGGCGAGGTAAAAGTTTGGTTAAAGTTGCGAGAGAGGTAGTCGAGAGATCCGGTATAAATGTTGATGAATTGATCGATCTTTTGGTGAAGAACGCGGCGGCCGAGTTGACGACCTATTACTACTACACGGTGCTGAGAGCTAACCTGATAGGGCTTAAGGGCGAGGGATTGAAGGAGATAGCGGAGGTCGCGAGGATCGAGGACCGAAACCACTTCGAGGCCCTCGTACCCCGGATCTACGAACTCGGAGGAAAGCTCCCCGAGGACATGAAGGAGTTCCATGATCTATCGGCCTGTCCCCCCGCGAGGCTTCCCGAAAACCCCTCCGTTGAAGAGATCTTGAAAGTTCTGGTGGAGGCTGAGCGATGCGCGGTTAGGGGATACACCCAGATATGCAACATGACCTTCGGGAAAGACCACAGAACCTACGACCTCGCCTTAGCGATCCTGAACGAGGAGATAGAGCACGAAGCCTGGTTCTCAGAGTTCTTGGGAGAAGGTCCATCGGGGCACTTCATGAGACGCGGGGAGACCTCGCCGTTCGTATCCAAGTTCCTGAGGTAACGCGTCTTCATCGCATTTAACCTCCTTAATTTTATTTTGTTTCGGGGAACTCTCTGCGGAGAAGCTTCTATCGACCAGATGCGCGGAGCAGAAATCGTTAATAGTATTAGCTTCCAGTCTTTACTCGAGACCTATATGCAGACCCTTCTCTTACCTGACCGTGTAATTAGGGATCTCATATCGATGGGAGAGGTCATAGACGCTGTTGAGAACGCTTTCAGGGAGAAGGCGCTGGGCAGGGTTCAGATGCCGGCTAAGACCTATCTCTTCTACGGCGACTTCGGCGACCTGAGGGTCATGCCATGCTACATGCAGACCTCAAAGATATCCTCGGTTAAGATAGTCAACTCGCATCCCGGGAACAGGGAGAAAGGATTCCCAACCGTCATGGCCACGATAATCCTCGTCGACCCCGAAACGGGCTTCCAGAAAGCGATAATGGGCGGAACCTGGTTAACGGGGATTAGGACCGGGGCAGCTGGCGCGGTCGCGGCCAAATACCTGGCCAAGAAGAATTCGAGGACTGTGGCTTTCATCGGGGCCGGAGCGCAGGCGAGAATGCAGCTAATGGGCTTGATGGAGGTCATGTCTTCCCTCGATGAGGTTAGGGTCTTCGACGTCAGGAAAGGAGCGGGTGAAAGTTTTCTGAGCTTCTTCGAGGAAAAGTATCCGGGCAGGTGCTCGACTGTTTTGGCCGGCTCCGCGAGGGAGGCCGTCAAGGACGCTGACATAGTCGTGACCACAACCCCGTCCCGGAAACCGATAATCATGAGCGATTGGGTATCTGAGGGAACTCACTTCAACTGCATAGGAGCCGATGCCCCTGGAAAGGAGGAGCTCGACCCCATGATCCTGAAGCGGGCATCGAAGATAGTGGTCGACGACGTCGAGCAGGCGGTTCACGGCGGGGAGATCAACGTCCCGATAAAACTAGGCATCATCAGAAGGGAGGATATCTATGGGGAGCTCGGAGAGCTGGCCGCGGGCTTGAAGAAAGGCAGGGAAAGCGATGAGGAGATAACAGTTTTCACCTCGACGGGCTTAGCCGTTCAAGACGCCGTAGCCGCGGACCTGGCCTATAGGAAAGCGCTGGAAAAGGGTGTTGGGTCATACATCGACCTAATAGGCTGAGCTCATCTAAGCACGTAAGTAACCTTTTTAGATCGACTAGAAGATGTAGTTCTAGGGAGTGCTTAGCCGTGGACGCCGGAGTGGATGTGGGCTTTCTCTTCTGGCTCTTCCTCCTCTTAATGATCTTCCTCTGGCCTCAATACAAGCTTAAGGCGCTTCAAGGAGCCCGGTTGAACATGATCCGGAAAATAGAGAAGAAGCTGAATGGCAGGGTAGTCACCCTGATCCACAGGCAGGAGCGAATAGGCCTCTTCGGAATACCCTTCTACAAGTACATCGATATCGAGGACTCCGAGCAGGTTCTCCGAGCCATTAGAATGACTCCCCAAGACATGCCGATCGCGATAATAATCCACACGCCCGGAGGATTGGTCTTAGCGGCGGCCCAGATAGCCCTAGCCCTCAGAGATCACAAGTCGAAGACGATTGCGATAATCCCGCATTACGCGATGAGCGGTGGAACCCTGATAGCCCTGGCCGCCGACGAGATCTGGATGGATAAGCACGCGGTCTTAGGGCCCGTTGATCCCCAGCTAAGCGACCCAAGATACGGTGGAATACCCGCGGTCTCCTTACTGAAGGCTGTTGAGAAGAAGGGCGTTCAGAAGGTGAGGGACGAGACTCTAGTTTTCGCGGACGTGGCGGAGAAGGCGGTGAAGCAGATGGAGAAGCTCGTCTATGATCTGACGAAGGAGAGGCTTGGAGAGGAGAAGGCTAGACAGCTCGCGAAGACGATGGTGGAGGGGAGATGGACCCACGACTACCCGATAACCGTCGAGGAAGCCAAAGCCCTAGGGCTCAACGTGAAAACCGAGATCCCGAAGGAGATATACGACCTCATGGAGCTCTATCCGCAGCCCGCCGCCATAAGACCGAGTGTAGAGTTCATCCCAGCCCCATACGCCCCGCCTAGAACCAGGCGTACCCAGGAGCCCTCAGGAGAATTCGAGTAAAGGGGAGGTGCTCGACGTGAAGAAACTAGCTATAGTTACGAGCGGCGGAGACGCTCCCGGAATGAACGCCGCGATCCGGGCCGTTACGAGGCTCGCGGTTGGAAACGGGGTCGAGGTAATAGGGTTCGAGA